>DVMA01000052.1 GCA_018715195.1 Candidatus Coproplasma excrementavium
TCGGGTACGACATTACTTTCCGATGTGACTTTGCAGCCGCTCGAACACGACTGGCAGCTGCAAAAATTCGTCAAGGCGGAAAACTGCATAAGCACGTCAAAGTATATATACGTGTGCAACAATGATTCTTCGCATACTTACACGGTGGAACTTGAAGATAGGGGCGAGCATCCGGAGTATTTTCAGGGTGTATGCACGCTCTGCGGCGACCTTATGACGGAGGGGCTCAGCTATTCGGAGACAGAAGGAGGTTATGCCGTCAGCGGCATCGGCGATTGTACGGACAGCATACTTTATATTCCGCATATATATAAAGGTCTGCCCGTTGTGGCTATAGCCGATGAGGCCTTTACCGATAACCAAAACATCACGGCCGTATACCTTCCAGACTCTGTGCGTGAAATAGGCATCAGCAGCTTTGAAGACTGCGGTTCACTGGAAAAAGTAAAGTTTGGCGAGGGACTTATTCTCATAGATGACCTTGCTTTTAGCGGTTCGGCAATAACTTCTGTAAAACTGCCTGACAGCCTTTCTGTTGTTAACGGATTTTTTGGTTGTAGCAAGCTTACTTCCGTCGATTTCGGCAATTATGTGACTAAGATAGAGGCCAGCGCATTCGAGTATTGCACATCTCTAAGACAAGTGTACATACCTGGCACCGTGTTTGAAATTGAAGACCATGCGTTCGGCAGCTGCACTTCGTTGGAGTATGCAAAAGTATACGGATACGACCTTATGGCCATTGGCGCATTTGCCTTTATAAACTGCACCTCGCTGACGGAGGCCGACCTCGGCAATACAAAGATAAGCAGCGTAAGCAACAGCTTGTTCAGCGGCTGCACGTCGCTTGAAAAGGTATCGCTTCCCGATAGCGTCGGATACATCTGGTACGGAGCTTTTGAGGGCTGTTCTTCTCTGAAAAACATCGACCTTCCCGAGGGGCTCAGAATGTTGTATTCGCACTCGTTTTATGCAACGGGTTTGGAAAAGATAGCCATTCCCGCCGCAACTACTGATATAGACCACAACGCATTTTCTTACAGCCTTGCGCTCAGGGAAATTACCGTGGACGAAGACAATTCTGTATATTACAGCTCGGTCAACTGCATAGTGGAACGTAAAACGGAATGTCTTGTCGTGGGTTGCGCGGGCAGCGTAATACCGCAGGAAGTAAAGAGTATAGGCACCTGGGCATTCGGTGGCAACAGCGCCCTAAAAGAAATCTGTATTCCTGCAGGCGTCACAGAAATAGATTCTATGGCTTTCTATAAGTGCTCCGGGCTGGAAAAGATAGAAGTTGCCGCGGATAACCCTGTATACAGGAGTGAAGGCAACTGTCTCATTCTGCGTGACGGAGGATTGCTTCTGCTTGGCTGTATAAACAGCGTAATTCCATCCGACGGCAGCATACAAGGCATATATTCCGGTGCATTTGCAGGGTGTGAAATAACGCAAATAGTTATACCGCAGGGCGTAGTTTCAATATCAAACAACGCATTTAACGGTTGTACGTTGCTAAGCTCGGTAACGCTTCCCGAAAGCATAGTTTCTATAAGCGTCTATGTATTTGTAGATTGTTCATCTCTTACGACCATAAACTATGGCGGCACGGTTGCGCAGTGGCAACAGATAAGCAAAGCCGATGACTGGGACATATATTCAGGGAACTACGTTGTCATATGTACCGATGGCTCTGTACTAAAAGACGGAACTGTGAAAAACTGAAAAAAAGAAAGGTTATTATGCCGCCGCGGGAAGAATTCCCGCGGCGGCATTTCTTTTGTTACAGTTTTTACGGTGCAAAAAGTGCAATAAATAAAATAATAAAGGGAAAAATATGGTCGCATTGCATAAATTTTAGTGCTAATTTTTGCACTTATAAATTGAAATTCTCGCGCAGTTGTGTTATAATGCACAATGAAATAATACATTTTAGAAATCCGCGCAAAAATGGCAATGCATGTGTTTGCGCGGCGAAAAAAACGGCAGGTACTATGGCTAAATTAATGGGTATAGACGTCGGTTCCACCACGGTTAAAGTCACCGTTGTAGAGCAGGACGGCACTGTATTATACAAATCATATGAGAGACATTTCGCGCAGGTACGCGAAACAGTTTTAAGAGAGCTCAATAAAATCAAGGAGCAGTTCGGCGGCGAATTCAGCGCGTCCATTACGGGCAGCGCGGGTCTCGGACTTTCCCAGCGCAGCGGCATAAATTTTGTGCAGGAAGTTCAGGCGGCATTCGTGGCAATCCGCCGCTTTTATCCCGATGCGGACGCCGCAATCGAACTCGGCGGCGAGGATGCAAAAATCATATTCATAACGGGCGGCACCGAACAGCGAATGAACGGCAGCTGCGCGGGCGGTACGGGCGCTTTTATCGACCAGATGGCGACCCTTCTTAATATCTCCGTGCAGGAGATGGATGAGTATGCTCTCCGCGCGGAAAAGATATATCCCATAGCGTCGCGTTGCGGCGTGTTTGCAAAGTCGGATATACAGCCCCTTCTCAACCAGGGCGCAAGGAAGGAGGACATTTCAGCCTCCATATTCCAGGCCGTTGTCGACCAGACGGTTTCAGGCCTTGCGCAGGGCAGAAGAATAAAGGGCAAAGTGCTCTTTTTAGGCGGCCCGCTCTATTTCCTTAAGGGCCTGCGCCGCGCGTTCGTGCGCACGCTAAAGCTTTCGGAAGAGAATGCCGTATTCCCCGAAGACGCGCCCTGCTTTATGTCAATCGGTGCGGCGCTCCATTCTGCGGGCGTAAAGCCTATGTCAATCGACGATATCATCTCAGCTATCGAGCACGCTGAGGGCACGGACGAAGTAATAACGGGCGAGCCGCTCTTCAAAGACAAGGAGGAGTACACCGCGTTTGTAAAGCGTCACCGTGCCACCGACCTCACCTTTGCCGACATAGCCACCTACGAGGGCGATGCGTATCTCGGCATAGACAGCGGTTCTACGACCACAAAGCTTATTTTAATTACTCCCGACTGCCGCATACTCTATTCGCACTACCAGTCGAACAACGGTCAGCCGCTGGATATAATCATAGAAAGGCTCAAAGAAATCTACAAGCTGGCCGCGGGCCGCATAACCATAAAGGGCAGTGCGGTAACGGGGTACGGCGAGGACCTTATCAAGGCGGGAATCAAGGCCGATTTCGGCATAGTGGAAACGGTTGCACACTTCAAGGCCGCCCTTCACTTCAACCCCAACGTAGACTTCATAATAGATATCGGCGGTCAGGACATAAAGTGCTTCAAGATTAAAAACAGGGCCATCGATTCCATAATGCTCAACGAGGCCTGCTCCTCGGGTTGCGGTTCGTTCATTCAGACCTTTGCAAGAGCAATGGGCATGGAGATAGATAAATTCTCCCAGCTGGGACTGTTTGCTCCTCACCCCGTAGAGCTCGGTTCGCGCTGCACGGTATTTATGAACAGCGCGGTAAAGCAGGCTCAGAAGGAAGGCTCTTCCGTGGAAGACATCTCCGCGGGCCTCTCCATTTCGATAGTAAAAAATGCAATATACAAGGTTATCCGTGCGGCCAGCGCGGACGAGCTTGGCGAAAATATAGTTGTTCAGGGCGGTACTTTCCTCAACGATGCGGTGCTGCGCGCCTTTGAAAGGGAGACGGGCAAAAATGTTATCCGCCCCGGCATTGCGGGCCTTATGGGTGCGTTCGGCGCTGCGCTGTACGCAAAGGAAATGAGCAGCGGCTCTTCCACGACAATCGGAGAGGAGGCGCTGGAAAGCTTCTCTTATAAGTCAAATTCCATAGTCTGCCGCGGCTGTACAGCCAAGTGCAACGTAAATATAATCACCTTTGCAGATGGTTCGCGCTACATATCGGGCAACAAGTGCGAAAGGGGTGCGGGACGCAAACCCGCCTCTGCCGAACTGGATATCTATTCGTACAAGCAGGAACGTCTGCCAGCATGCATAAACGGCACAGACGGCGGCAGGGGTAAAGTAGGTCTGCCGCTCCAGCTGGGAATGTATGAGCAGTTGCCCATATGGGCAGGCTTCTTTGAAAGCCTCGGCTTTTCGGTAGTGCTCTCCGATAAGTCCTCGCGCGAGCTGTATTTCCGCGGTCAGCATACCGTTGCGTCTGACACGGCCTGCTATCCCGCAAAGCTTATGCACGGGCATATAGAGAGCCTTCTGGATAAGGGCGTTGACTTCATATTTATGCCCTGCGAAAGCTACAACCTGGACGAGCGCGATTCGGTAAATCACTATAACTGCCCCGTAGTTGCATACTATCCCGAACTTCTTAAAGCCAACAACGAAAGGCTCAACGAAGAAAACTTTATAATGCCCTACATTGACCTGAATATGTGGGACAACACCGTCAAAAAGCTGTGCGCTGCGCTTAAAAAATATGGCGTAAAGAAAAAAGAGGCCGATGCCGCCCTTAAAGAAGGTTTCGACCGCTTTAACAAATACCACGCCGATGTCCGCGCAAAGGGCATGGAGATAATAAAGAAGGCGAGGGAAGAGGGCAAGCAGATGATAATTCTTGCCGGCCGTCCCTACCACGTGGACAGCGAAATTAACCACGGCATAAACAAGTTGATAACTTCGCTCAATCTTGCCGTGCTTTCGGAAGATTCGGTGTTCGATGAGGCCGACCTTGTAAAGGTCAACGTACTTAACCAGTGGACTTATCACGCCAGACTCTACCGTGCGGCCGAATTTGCCTGCCGCAACAGCGATATAAACATAGTCCAGCTCGTGTCCTTCGGTTGCGGCCTTGACGCAATAACCACCGATGAAGTGCGCTCCATAATGGAGAAAAACGACAGACTGTACACGCAGATAAAGATAGACGAAATCAATAACCTCGGCGTAGTAAAAATACGTTTAAGAAGTATGCTTGCCGCCATAGAGGAGGCAAAAAAGCGCAGAGGGTAAATAATATATATAAAGTCTTGTTTGCAAAATAACCCAGTTTTGCATAGTTTTATATGTATAATATTTAAATCTGAACAGACAGAAAGTAAATTATGAAGAAATCTCAGAATATTCAGAAAAATACAAAGGATTATACTAACGACTATCCCCGCTGGCAGCCGTGGATGAAGGACAGCTACACAATACTCATTCCCGATATGCTGCCCTGGCACTTTGCCATAATAGAAAGGCTTTTAAAGCTGGAAGGTTACAAGGTGGAAGTGCTCAAAAATGATACCCGCGCCGTAATTGACGAGGGACTCAAGCACGTTCATAATGATACCTGCTATCCCTGTCTTTGCACGGTCGGCCAGTATATAGATGCACTCAAGAGCGGAAAGTATGATGTAAATCACGTAGCCGTAATGATGAGCCAGTCGGGCGGCGGATGCAGAGCGTCCAACTATATTCCGCTCATACGTAAAGCGCTCAGAGCGGAGTTCCCGCAGGTGCCCGTGCTCTCGCTCAACTTTTCGGGACTGGAAAAAGATTCATCTTTCCCCATAGGCATAAAACTTCTTTTAAAACTTGTATTTGCAATTTTCTATGGCGACACAATAATGTGGTGTTTCAACCAGACAAAGCCTTACGAAAAGGAGAACGGCCTTGCGGATAAGGCGCGCGACGACGCGATGGACTTTGTAATGTCACGCTTTGAAAAGGGCGGCTATGCTCGCTACAAGTCGATAACCAAAAAGATAACGCAGCTTTTTGCCGCCGTGCCCGTGACGGGAGAAAAGAAGATAAAGGTAGGAATTGTCGGTGAAATATATGTAAAGTATTCTTCGCTCGGCAATAACCACCTTGAACAGTTTCTTCTCTCCGAGGACTGCGAACCCGTTGTGCCCGTCCTCATGGACTATGTTCTCTACTGCGTTGTCAACAACATAAACGATGGCAGGCTGTATGGCAAAAAGAGTCTGTTTATCACGGTCAACAAAATACTGTATTCCGTTCTGCACCGCATGCAGAAAAACATCATAAAAATCTTTAAAAAGCAGGGCGTTTTTGAACCCATACACGACTTTGAACATCTGCGCAAGTGTGCCGATAAAGTGCTCAATCAGGGCGTAAAGATGGGTGAAGGCTGGCTTATTCCCGCAGAAATGGCCGCGCTTGCCGAAACTGGTACGGAAAACATTGTCTGCGCACAGCCGTTCGGCTGTCTGCCCAACCACATTGCAGGCAAGGGTGCAATACGTACGCTTAAAAAGCTGTATGAAGACGAAAATATCGTCGCCGTTGACTATGACCCTTCCGCAACCAGGGTAAACCAGGAAAACCGCATAAAGCTTATGCTTGCAACTGCAAGGGAAAACGCTGCTACAAGGCAAAAGACGGAGTAAGTCGGTAAATAATTGTCAATAAGCGAGCCTTTATAATAAAGCGAGCCTTTATAATAAAGCAAGCCTTTATGATAAAGCAGGTCCTTAGGGTATAAATAAAATTTATAATAAAAACATCCGCCGTCGGAGTCATTGCTCCGACGGCGGATTTCTTTTGATTTCTTTGTTTAAAATTTGAACCAAATATTGCGCTGAAAAATCATGCTATGTAAATTGGTTTGACGTGACTGAGAGTAGACTTACTTTACAAGTTTGAATACTTCGTCAAAGGGTTTTCTGTCCTTGGGACGCACTTCATAGCCCTCTGCGGCGTAGCCAACCGCAATGACAAGGGGGAATCGCGTGCCTTCTGGTTCGCCTAAAAACTGTGCGATTTCCTTTTCGTTGCGAATGCCGAGTATACAGGTCTGCAGTCCCATATTTTCAGCCGCAAGCACAAGGTGCGCGGTGAGAAGGCCTATATCGTTGCCCGCAAAGTCGGCAAAAGTAAATTTCTGAGCAATTTTTTCTTCAAATTTGCCGCGGTTGAGTTCTATTACTATAAATGCTGGACAATGTTGCGTCCAGCCGTTCGCACCGAACATCTGCACACAGTGAGCAAACTGTGCAGCCTTATCGCCGTTTATGGCAAACATTTTCCACGGCTGGGAATTCTTTGCCGAAGGGGCAAGTGCCGCAAGTCTGCAAATTTTTTCAAGGTCCTCGTCGGCCACTTTTTTATCTGAATATTTTCTTGTTGATTGTCTTTTAAGATAAAGTTCTTCCAGGTTCATAAAGTTCCTCCTTTAGTTTGCCGTTGCAATGTCAGAATTTTCAGCTCAGTATATGCTGAATACAAACAGCATAACTGTCTGCATTGCTAATAAACCGTAGCAGGGCAACTTTACTCTCAGGATGGCAAAATTGCTCGGTTCATAGTCTTCGTCTGTTTCTGAATCATGTCTTTTTTTATAGTACAAAGAAAACCTTTTATTGAAGTGTTTTGCAATCTGATAGGCAAATCTGTTCATTATAATCGTTACAATCGATAAAATACCGAGCAGAATGATTAACCCCTTATTTAACGGTTCAACGATACACAACATTATGGTTTCAATTATCGATACAATAGCAAGTATAACGGCAACAACATTTGCGTTTGTCAGAAAATCTTTCATGCTATACCTCACATGCTTTTTGAAATATTTCCTGATACAGAAATTATTTCTACATTAATTCTCAATGCGTTGAATAAATCTGACGGGTTGTCGGGAAAATTGAATTGCGCATGACCTTCTACCGTATAATTTTCAGTTGAAGAGAGGTAGCTTATGTAAACGGTGCGCCTTCCGTCCAGGTCGGCATAGTCGCTTTCCAGCTCGTAAGTGACAGAAACGTCGCTGAGACTAAGATTTTTGCTTTTGCAATAAAATGTGGTTGTATAGCCGCTGTAAGCGCTTGTTCCTATTGCGCCGTTGTTCACTGAACAATTTGCCCCGATATAGCTTTTTATGTCGTTGCTTACGATATTTGCAGAGTTAGAGCCGATCGAAACGATTATTGCAATAACCGCTAACAGGGCAAGCAGATAACATACGACTGCTTCCCATACTGGAATATTCTTATTATTCATTTTCTCTCTTGCTCCGCAACATTGCGGAGTATAAAAATTGATTCGTTTTAAGGTTTACAAATTGGAAATATGGCAACCTTAATTAAACAATGCGGGCGGGCATAAAGGCCCGCCCGCATAAAAATTTACTTTTCTTCCTTAATTTCTTTTGCTTCGGCGGCGGCCTTCTGTATGGAAAGCTCGGCCTTTTCGGCTACATTTTCCTTTGTAAAGCCAAAGTGTTCAAATACTTTCTTTGCGGGACCTGATGTGCCGAAAGTCTGCATTGCAACTATTTCGCCGCATTCTCCGCTGTACTTGTACCAGGAGAAGTGTGAACCTGCCTCAACGCAGACGCGCGCCCTTACATTGTGGGGCAGAACGCTCTCTTTGTATTCGGGAGTCTGCTTTTCAAATTCTTCCATGCTGGGCATGGATATGACTCTTGCCTTGATATTTTTAGCAGCAAGAAGTTCCTTTGCGCCCATGCAGAGTTCAACTTCGCTGCCTGTACCGATAAGCAGAACGTCGGGCGTGCCTTCGCAGTCGCTGAGTACATATCCGCCGAGCAGCGCCTTGATGCCCGTGCCTTCATACTGGGGCAGATTCTGCCTCGAAAGCACAATGACGGTGGGGCTGGACTGCGTAAGCGCGGAGATATACGCCGCTGCGGTCTCTCTGCCGTCGCAGGGGCGGAACACTTTGAGACCGGGTACTGAGCGCAGGCTGATAAGCTGTTCCATAGGCTGATGCGTGGGACCGTCCTCGCCGACGCCTATCGAATCGTGCGTCATTACGTAGATTACGGGAATTTCCATCAGCGCGCTCATTCTTATGCCCGCCTTCATATAATCGGTGAAGGAGAAGAATGTGGAGCAGAGCGCCTGAAGTCCGCCGTGCAACTGTATGCCGTTGCAGATTGCGGCCATGGCATGCTCGCGCACGCCGAAGTGGATGTTGTTGCCCTCGGGCGTTTCGGCGGAGAAATCGCCCTTGCCCTTCATGTTGCTCTTGTTGGAGGGCGCCAGGTC
>DVMA01000053.1 GCA_018715195.1 Candidatus Coproplasma excrementavium
AAAGCGCGCCGCGCGGCTTTTACAAGCCGCGCGGCGCGCATATTTTTTTGCAATCAGTTTTACGCTGACCGCACTGCGACGGAATTACTCCGCCTCAGCATTATTCTTTTCATCAGCGTCAACGTAGCCGACGCGCATTTTAGAGCGGCGCAAGGCTTTGAGCTCCTCTTCCTGTGCAAGAAGAGCATTTTCGTACTCTTCCGCGGAGATTGTGCCCTCGCTTAAAAGACTCTTTGAGTATCCGCCCACCGTGAGCAGGGAATACCCCTCTCCGCGCAGCGTGCGGAACAGCCACACAAACACCCTGGCAATGTCGGAAAAAAGTCCGTGCTTTTTTGCATATTCGCAGTCCGAGGCGAACATTTCGTCATACGAGGGACGGGAGGCAAACTCGCCGTGCGCCTGACTTAAAATTCCGGGACGCACCGCAAAGCGGCCTTCGTACTCCTCGGGAAGGAGCGTACAGTCCGCGGGCGTGAGCGGAGCAGGTCCCACAAGCGACATTCTGCCCGCTATGACGTCTGTGAGCATGGGCAGAAATTTAAGCGCGGAGTGCGATATTGCACAGCTTTCGCCGCCACATTCTGCGAACACGCGCACCTGAATCGGTCTGCCGCCCTTGCCGCATATCCATACTTTTTCGCAGACCTTTCTGTGCTTTGCCTTTAAAATAATCGCGCACACCGCCGTGCAGGGCGAAGTTATTATAAACGCAAGCAGTCCGAAGACAAAGTCCAGCACGTTTTTTGTGAAAAAGCGGTAGTTGACCGCAAGAAAAAATATTACGATGGCCGCGGCAACAATGCAGAATATTGCTATGCCCGCGGGGGAGGTTATGAATTCCGTAAAACCCATGTCATTCCTCCGAGCCATCCTCAGATGTATTCATATCACTCTCTTCCCCCGTCTGCGCAAACACTTCAAGTATGCCTTCAAGGCGTTCGAATACCTTTTCCAGGCCGTACCTCGTCTGCGATGACGTTAAAATAATATCCGCCGTGCCGCACTTCAAGTCGGCAGCGATTGTCCTTACGCCGTTCATTGCCGCCATGCGCGAAACTTTATCCGCCTTAGTGGCTATTACGGTGAAAGGTATGATGCCCGCGTACAGAAAATTTACCATATTCACGTCGTCCGCGGTAGGTCTGTGGCGCACGTCCACAAGCGAAAAAGCGTGAAAACAGTTGGCCCTGTCGGAGAAGAAGTCCTCCATAAGCCGCGCCCAGCGCTGTTTTTCTTCCTTGGAGACCTTTGCAAAGCCGTAGCCCGGCAGGTCGGCGAGAATGAACGGGCCGAAGTCGAAATAATTGACAAGCCGCGTCCTGCCCGGGTCCTTGGAGACCCTGGCAAGTTTTTTGCGGTTTGCAAGCATGTTTATGAAACTGGATTTGCCCACGTTGGACTTTCCGCATACGGCGATAATCGGCTTGTCCGCGCGGATAAACTGCGATTTGTTTGCCGCGCTGGTCATGAAACTTACGTCGGTTATTTTAAGCATATGTGCCGCCCTTTTGCCTTAAAGACCAACTATGGCGTTGCGGAAAACGGTACCCACATCGCTGACGGGAATGAAGTTGATTTTCTCGCGGATGTTCTTGGGTATCTCTTCAAGGTCCTTTTTGTTTTCTTCGGGAATTATTACGTTTTTAACGCCCGTGCGGTATGCCGCAAGCGCCTTTTCCTTGAGTCCGCCGATAGGCAGAACGTTGCCGAGCAGCGTTATTTCACCCGTCATTGCAACGTCGCCGCGCACGGGTTTTTTGGTGAATGCCGAAAGTATGGCCGTCGCCATTGTTATGCCCGCGCTGGGACCGTCCTTGGGGGTGGCGCCTTCGGGTACGTGTATGTGGATATCGGTATTTTCAAACGCCGAATCGGCTATGCCGTACTCCGCGCTGTTGGAGCGGATATAGCTTATGGCCGCGCGGGCGCTCTCCTTCATTACGTCGCCGAGCTTGCCCGTAAGCTGAATTTCGCCCTTGCCGTGCATTGCGGAGACCTCTATGGTGAGCGTTGTGCCGCCAACCGCAGTCCACGCAAGACCCGTTGCCGCGCCTACTTCGTTGCGGCGGGGCGAAGATTCATCCTGTCTGAAACGAGCCGCGCCCAGAAGAGCGTGCAGACTTTCGGCTGTGACCTTCTTCTTTGCAGACGCGCCCTCCGCTACCTTTACGGCTATCTTGCGGCAGACGGCGTCTATGTTGCGTTCAAGCGAACGCACGCCCGCCTCCCTGGTATACCCTTCGATTATGGCGCGTATGGCGCCCTCGGTAAAGGTGACGTCACCCTCGCTAAGGCCGTTGGCCTTGAGCCGCTTGGGAATTAAATAGCGGATTGCTATCTGCAACTTCTCCTCTTCGGTGTAGCCGCTTATTTCAATGAGCTCCATTCTGTCGAGAAGAGGGCCCGGAATGGTGTCCACGCTGTTGGCCGTGGTTATGAAGAGCACCTTTGAAAGGTCGTAGGGAACTTCGAGATATCTGTCGCGGAAGGTGTTGTTCTGCGCGGGGTCGAGCACCTCCAGAAGGGCGCTGGCGGGGTCACCGCGCATATCGGAGGAGAGCTTGTCTATTTCGTCCAGAAGGAACACGGGGTTTATCGTGCCCGCGTTCTTGAGGCCGTAGATTATGCGGCCGGGCATGGAGCCGATGTAGGTGCGTCTGTGACCCCTTATTTCTGCCTCGTCCTTGACGCCGCCCAGACTCATGCGGACAAACTTTCTGCCGAGGGCGCGCGCAACCGAGGTGGCGATGGACGTCTTGCCCACGCCGGGAGGGCCTACAAAGCACAATATGGGCGCGTTGAGCGTACCCGTGAGCTTGAGCACGGCCAGATATTCGGTTATGCGCTCCTTTATCTTTTCAAGGCCGTAATGGTCCTCGTTGAGTATCTTGACTGCGTCTTTGAGGTCGGCGGTATCCTCCGTCTGCTCCTTCCAAGGAAGGTCGACAAGCCAGTCCAGATAGTTGCGTATGACGGTGTACTCGGGCGAGGAGGAGGGCATTTTGTCCATCTTGGCAATCTCTTTAAGCGCCTTTTCC
Source organism: Candidatus Coproplasma excrementavium (assembly GCA_018715195.1). Lineage (GTDB taxonomy): Bacteria > Bacillota > Clostridia > Christensenellales > Borkfalkiaceae > Coproplasma > Coproplasma excrementavium. Next base: position 3,042 of record DVMA01000053.1, read on the forward strand.
TCCACCTCCTGCGGCATGCCCTTGGCCTTTATCTTTTCGGCAAGCGCCTCGCGCTCGTCATCGTCGTCGCCGAGCTCCGCGTGTATGGCTTTCAGCTGTTCGCGAAGGTAATATTCGCGCTGGTTCTTATCTATGCTCTGACGCACCGCCGCGTTGATTTTGCGCCCCAGACGCATTATTTCAAGCTCGTCGTTGAGGCACTTTTCCAGCATGCGCAGCCTTTCCGTTACGTTGTCGCATTCCAGAATCTGCTGCTTTATCTCGTCGCGCAGAGGCAGACTGTTGGCCGCCACGTTGATATATTCGTCGGGGTCGCCGCACCTGTCAAGACGGGCAATGGCGTCCTTGGTGAAACGGTTTTCCGAGGAGGATATGTCGCGCATTATGTCCTTTGCCGTACGGAAATAGGCCTCTTCCAGCACGGGGTCGCCGTGGGTGACCTTTATTTCGTCCGCCTCGGCGCAGAAACATTCTTCAAAGGAAAAACTGCGCACGCGCACGCGGCATAGCCCCTCGCAGAGTATGCGCACGCTGTCCGAGGGAAGGCGGGTTATCTGTTTGATTTTTACTACCGTACCCACTTTGCAGATGTCGTCTGCCGTTATCTCGTCCTTTTCGGAGTCGGGCTGGGCGCAGACGAGCAGCTGCATATCCGTATCGGTTGCGCGCTTGACTGCGCTGAGCGATATGAGTCTGCCCGCATCGAAGGATACCACGGTATCGGGAAATATTACCCTGCCGCGAAGCGGAATTACGGGAATCTGACTGAAATATTTTACTGCCATAACTGTTTTCCTGTATTTAAAACACAGGTGAAGGAGTCTTACCACTCCTCCACCCGTTCAGCTCTGTATAGTTTTTTCCGCGCAGAAAACGGAACGCTCCGCCGCGGCGCGTTTTGCACCGTCTGCGCAGACTTTTTTTTGTTGCAAAATGCAGCATTCGTAAAAATTTTACGCTGAAAATTTTACGCCCTGCCGCGGCCACATTTTATGCGGACTTTTTATAGATGAGCGTAGGCTCCGCATTGTTCGTTACGCACTCGGGCGTGACGACTACCTCCTCCACGTTGGGTTCGGAAGGTATTTTGTACATTACTGGAGTCATGAAACTCTCTATTATGGTGCGGAGTCCGCGCGCGCCGGTCTTGAGGCGGATGGCCGTGTTGGCAATCTCCCTTATGGCCGCATCCTCCACGGTGAGCTTTACGCCGTCCATTGCAACCAGTTTCTGGTACTGCTTGATGATGGCGTTTTTAGGCTGCGTAAGAATGTTTACAAGCGCCGTTTCGTCCAGGGGGTGCAGGCTGACCACAATGGGTACCCTGCCCACGAACTCGGGAATGAGGCCGTACTTTGTAAGGTCCTGGGGCTTTACGTCGGACAGCATCTCGTAGGAAACTTCGCCTTCGGGCTGTTTTACCTGCCCGCCGAAGCCGAGAGAGGTCGTGTCCTTGCGCTTCTGCACTATCTTGTCAAGTCCGACGAACGCGCCGCCGCATATGAACAGAATATCGGTGGTGTCTATTCTGAGGCACTCCTGCTGGGGGTGCTTTCTGCCGCCCTGAGGAGGTACGTTGGCAACCGTGCTTTCAATTATCTTGAGAAGCGCCTGCTGCACGCCCTCGCCCGATACATCGCGCGTGATGGACATATTTTCGCCCTTTCTGGCGATTTTGTCTATCTCGTCGATGTAGATTATGCCGCGCTGCGCGCGTTCTATGTTGTAATCTGCGTTCTGGATGAGTTTTAAAAGTATGTTTTCAACGTCCTCGCCCACGTATCCCGCCTCCGTGAGAGTGGTGGCGTCGGTCGTGGCGAAAGGTACGTTGAGTATTTTGGCCAGCGTGCGGGCAAGCAGCGTTTTGCCGCAGCCCGTGGGGCCGAGCAGAAGTATGTTGCTCTTTTCTATTTCTATATCGTCTTTGCCTTTTTCTGCGGTCGCGGCGTTGTTGATGCGCTTGTAGTGGTTGTATACCGCCACGGAGAGCACCTTTTTCGCCTCGTCCTGTCCGACGATGTATTTATCGAGTTCCGCCTTTATTTCAGCGGGTTTTTTGAGGGGAACGGGCTCGAATTTGTCCGAAACCTCCTCCTTTATCATATCATAGCCTATTTCAAGGCATTCATCGCAGATACAGGCGCCGTTCTGCCCCGTGATGAGCTTTTTTACGAGGTCTTCAGGCTTTCCGCAGAAGGAACAGTATCTTTTTTCTTTCATTTATACCTCCGCGCCGCAATGCAGGTGCAAAGCGGCGTTATGTACGGCCGCGGCCGCGCCTTGCGCGCTTTGCCCCGACCGATTTGCCCGCGCCGCATTATCCGGCTTTTCAGCGCTTGGTGAACACTTTGTCTATAAGGCCGTAGGCAAGCGCTTCGTCCGCGGAAAGATAGTTATCCCTGTCGGTGTCGCGTTCAAGCTGCTCTACGGGCTTGCCGGTATTCATTGCAAGAATTTTGTTCAGCTTTGCCCTGGTGCGCAGTATATGCTCGGCCGCAATCTTTATGTCGCTGGCCTGACCCTGCGCTCCGCCGAGGGGCTGGTGAATCATTATCTCGCTGTTGGGAAGGGCAAACCTCTTGCCCTTTGCGCCGCTCGAAAGAAGGAATGCGCCCATCGAAGCCGCCATGCCTATGCAGATGGTGGATACGTCGCACTTGATGTAGTTCATCGTGTCATATATCGCAAGTCCCGCGGACACGCTGCCGCCGGGGCTGTTTATATACAGCGATATATCCTTGGAGGGGTCCTTGGCCTCGAGATAGATGAGCTGTGCCACTACCGTGTTGGCAGTGGCGTCGTCTATCTCGCCGCTCAAGAAAATTATTCTGTCTTCAAGCAGTCTGCTGTAAATATCGTAGGAGCGCTCCCCGCGGGAAGTCTGCTCCACTATATAGGGCACGAGCGCGCCCTTTATGTTTTTTTCCATATTTGCTCCTTTGCCCGCACACATTATGCGCGGACGGCCGCACTTATGCCGCTTTTGCGGCTCAGTCGGTGTAGAGTTCGTTGTTGGCCTTGAGGAAGTCGAACAGCTTGGTTATGATTATATCGTTTTCGATGTACTCAAGCTGTCTGGGGTCCATACCCTTCTTGTACTCTTCCGCAGTCTTGCCCACGGACTTGGCCTGCTCTGCAACCTTTGCGTCTATCTCTTCGGGCTCGGCCTTTATCTTTTCGGTGCGTACAATCTTTTCGATTACGAGGGTGGACATAACCCTTTCGGTTGCGCTGGCTCTGAACTGGGAACGGAACTGCTCCATGGAGGTGCGCATGTACTGAAGGTACTCTTCAAGCTTGATGCCCTGGTACATGAGCCTGTAGGAGAAGTCCTGAACCATCTTGTCTATTTCAGACTCTATCATGGCGTCGGGAATTTCAGCTTTTGCCGTTGCGCTTATGGCCTTTATTATGCTGTTTTCAGTCTCGTTGAGGCTGCGGGTTGCCGCCTGGCGCTCAAGTCTTTCGCGGCACTTTGCCTTGTAATCTGCAACCGTTTCGCTGCCTGCGTTGGCCTTTACGAATTCATCGGTGAGTTCGGGGTACTTCTTCTCCTTTATGGAGTGAAGCTTTACGGTGAACACGGCGTCCTTGCCCTTTAAGTCTGCGGCCTGGTAGTCCTCGGGGAACTTGACGTTGATGTCCTTCTCCTCGTCTATCTTCATGCCCTCAACCTGCTCTTCGAAGCCGGGTATGAATGCGCCGCTGCCGAGCTCGAGGTCGTAACCTTCTGCCGTGCCGCCGGGGAACTTCACGCCGTCAACGCTGCCGGAAAAGTCAATGTTTACGGTGTCGCCGCTCTTGCAGGGACGGTCGGTCACGTCAACGGTTTCAGCCTTGGCAAGAAGAATCTTGTTTGCCTCCTTGTCCACGTCCTCATCCGTTACATTATACTCATATTTTTTGATTTTTAAACCCTTGTAAGAACCAATTTCCACATCAGGCTTTACGGGAACGACCGCGGTGAGCGTTACGCCCTTCTCTTCGGAAATTTCGTCCACGGAGAGCGAAGGGTCGCCGACTGAGGTAAAGTTTGCCTTCTCCTTTTCGAGTATCGAAGGATAGCTGTCGGAAAAGAGTATGTTGAAAGCTTCGTCAAAGAATACTCCCTTGCCGTAGAAGTTTTCAAGCACGGGCTTGGGGACCTTGCCCTTTCTGAATCCGGGTACGCTGTACTTGCTCTTGGTGCGTGCGTATGCCTTGTTTATTGCGTCATCCCACTCTTCCTTGGAATAGCTGATGGTAACTTTTACCGTACTTTTTTCTGCGGGTGCTGTTTTGTAGTTCATTTTTCACTCTCCGTTTTATGTTTACATTTAATTATTTTTTATTTTTGCGCCCGGACGCGCCCTTTCTATATAATATAGATAAGTTTCCGTTCAGGCACAACACATTTTAACACATAAGTTGTCTTTTGAAAAGCGTTTTAAACGCATATCCTTCAAATAATTATTTTACTTTTTGCGCCGCTTGCTGTATACTTTTTACCGTATCAGCGGAAGGCGGCTCCCTTTCAGGCGCAACCTGCCGCGTAAAATCAAGGCAGGAAAGGTTATGCCTCAGGACGCGTTCACATTAAGATATGTCATAAAGGAACTGGATAATAAGCTGCGCGGCGGCAAGGTTTCAAGGATAAACCAACCCGAAAAGGATGAGCTTACGTTTTTTATATACACCGCAAACGGCACGGTTAAACTTGAAATATGCGCGCATGCGCAGAATTGCAGGCTGAACATAGGCGAAAACGAGAAAAAACCGCCCAAAGAGGCGCAGAGTTTTTGCATGCTTTTGAGAAAACATCTGCAAAACGCCGAAATAACGGGCGTATCACAGCCGGGGTTCGAGAGGATTGCCGCCATCGAATTCGACTGCAAAAGCGACTTCGAACAGGCGCGGCGGGTGCTGTACTGCGAGATTATGGGCAAGTACAGCAACGTAATTTTAACAGAGGAGGGCAGAATACTCGGCGCAATGAAGACGGCCACGCTCGAAAGCGGCGCAAAGCGCATACTCTTTACGGGAGCGACGTACAGATTGCCCGAACCGCAGGACAAGGCCGACCCCACCGACCTTGCCGCGCTGGAAAAGACTATGGAGGGCGCGGCCTGCTCCGACGCCGACTTCATTGCCTCGCGCATCACGGGCATAAGCTATACAACCGCGCTGGACATGGAGGAAGCCTTTTCTTCCTCCGCCACCGCCGAGGACATCTTCGGTTACGTTGCGGGGCAGTACTTCCGCCCGTGCGTCACAGTAAGAAACGGCGTGCCCGACGACTTCAAGGTGTACAGCACGAGGCCTGAGCGAAAGGACTATCCCTGCCTTCTGGACGCGCAGAGCGCGTATTACAGATACGTGCTGCAGAAAAAGGCCTTCGAGGACAAAAAGAGAAAGCTGGAACACGCCCTCCACGCCGCCGAAAAGAAGTGCGAAAAGAGGCTGGGAATAATTCTTTCCAGGCTGGAAGAGACGCGCGACATTGAGGACGTAAAACTCAAAGGCGAACTGATTACCGCCAACATATATGCGATTGAACGCGGTGCAAAGCAGTTGAAAGCGGTAAATTATTACGACGAAAACATGCCCGAGATTACCATTGCCCTGGACGAGCGGCTCACCCCCGCGCAGAACGCGCAGAAGTACTACAAAAGGTACGCAAAATTAAAGCGCACGGCGGCCGCGCTTGCCGTTCAGAGAAAGGATACCGAGGACGAGCAGGCCTACCTTGCAAGCATTCGCTGCAGTCTTGAACGCGCCGACGACATACTCGACTTCGAGGAGGCCGAAACGGAGCTTGCCTCTCTCGGACTTATAAAGACAGAAAATCAGCCGAAGAACAAGAAAAAGGAATCGCCCAAAGCGCCTTTCAGAAGGTACGAATGCGAGGGCTTCACCATAATTGCGGGCAGAAACAATATGCAGAACGAAAGGCTGACAAAGGGACTTTCGGAAAGGGATATATGGCTGCATACGCAGAAATACCACTCCTCCCACGTGGCTATACTGTCCGGCGGACGCGAAGTACCCGAAAGCGTTATAAAGGTCGCCGCGGAAATCTGCGCTTACTACTCGGAGGCGCGCGGCGGCAACAAGGTGCCCGTAGACTACACCTTTAAAAAGTTTGTGAAAAAGCCCTCAGGCGCAAAGCCAGGGTTTGTTGTATACACCGATTACAAGACGGCGCTTGCCCTGCCCGAAAAGCACAGCGAACTTGCCGCCGAAGAATAAAAAATATCGCCGCCCCGCTCGGGGCGGTTTTTTTTTGCCGTCCGACATTTTTGTCCGACGCAACAAGCTTACTTTTTACAATTTTTTCCGATACTGCGTTCAGGACTGAATTTTCGTCCGCGCAGAAAGGTAAATTTTTGCCTTGCGCTGCATAATTTTTCCTTTTGCGGGCACGTTAAGAGTATGGACGCATTGGTTGAAGGCGTACTGAAGGAAGTAAAGCGTCAGTGCGCCGCGGGAAGCGCAATAGTTTCGGCGGACGACATACGCGACGGGCTTGACGAAGGTCTGCGTGCAGACGACAAGGAGATTGCCGCCGCATTGGAAAGGCTTAAGGCGCGCAGAATAATAGAGATAAATTTTGCGCGCGGAAACGTTTACTGCCTTTCGCTCAGCGAAGAAAAACAGGAAAGCGAGCCTTTGGAAGAGAGCGCCCCTTATAAGGCAGAAGAGGACAAACCAGAGGGCGAAAAAAATAAAAAGACCGCGGGATATGCCGCAATTATTGCGCTTTGCGCATTCCTGGGCGGGCTTGCGGGAGGGGCGGCGGCAGGCGCCGTTATGGCGGTTTTATGATACTTTCCAAGAGGGAAAACGCGGTTATGAATGCCGTGTACGAACTGTGCGACGGAACAGATTATTGCTTTGTTTCGCGCGAGGACATACTTTCCGTTATGCGCGGCAGGGAGCGCGGCGACATTGACGACATACTCTACGCCCTGCACTGCGACGGCTTTTTTGAACTTATCCCCTCCCAGCGGCGGGGAGAAAAAATGTACGTGATAGCGCTTAAAGAGAGCGGACTTGCGTTCAGACGGGCGCGCACGCAGAGGCGGCGGGACGTAACTTTCAAACTTGCCCTGGCCGCCGCGGGCGCAGTGACCACGTTCGTGTTCGGCCTTATTCTGCGCAGTCTTTTCGGCTGACGGGCACAAAAAAATTGTTTTTTGCTTCTTTCGCGTCTTTAAAGAATTGCAATGCTCCGCAAAATCTGCTAAAATTGTTTCAACAAAAAATAAAAAGACAAAATAATAATTAAATTTTGCGGAGCAATATTTTGGAAAACGAAAGAACGGCGGGTGCAACGTCACCCCGCAAAAAACTTGGCACGCGCGCGATAACGGCAATTACCTGTGTGGTCTCCGTGCTGATTGCGCTGTGCGTATTTCTCATGATATGGTATCTGGGCGATGACTACCCCGATTTTACCAGACGATTCACGAAAGAGTCGGCCATTCCAGGGCTTGCAGAGGGCTTTATGCCGCAGGGTGCGGCCGAATATGACGGCACAACCTACATCAGCGGATATATGACGGACGGCTCCCCTTCGAGAATATACGCCGTGGACGAAGACGGCGAGGCAATCGGCTATGTGACCGTTAAAAACGACGGCGGACTTTACAACGGACACGCCTGCGGAATTGCCACAAACGGCAACAGAATGTGGCTGGTTTCCGACGGCACGGTGTACGTTCTTCAGCACAAGGACGTAAAGACGCAGTCGGCCGTGAACGGCACAGTGGAAGTTTCGGGTACGTGGAACGCGCACTGCAACGCAGACTTCTGCTACTATGACGGCACTTATTTTTATGTAGGCGAGTTCTACCGCAAGGGCAACTACGAAACGGAGGAAAGTCACCGCTTTGAGACGCCCGCAAAGGACAAGAATACCGCGCTCATTTTGAGATACAGCTCCACTACGGGCTACGAAAATTATCAGCCCTCCGCCGTGTACCCCTCCCGCGCGTACAGCATCACGGGCGAAATTCAGGGCATGGCAATGAACGAAAAGGGCGACAGAATTATTCTTTCCCAGAGCTACGCGCTGAAAAATTCGCACCTGCTGGTCTACAGTTTCAGCACGTCCGACACCAAGTACGAGTCCAACAAACTTAAAATAAACGGCACATATGTGCGCATGTATTACCTTGACAGCGCCAACCTTGTGAATGATTACGAGATTCCCTGCATGAGCGAAGGACTGTATTCCAAGGGCGACAGAATTTACGTTCTGTTTGAATCGGCGGGCAAAAAATATGCGCCCTGGGTGAGGGAGCGCCTGGACAACATATACTCCTTCCGCGTGCGTAACTGAAAAAAATAGTCGGCTATATGCCGCATAAACAATAAAGTTCAATAAACAGACGCCCGCGGCGCACCAAAAGGTGCGCCGCGGGCGATTTTTTTGATTGACCCGCACATATGCCGCAAATAACGCTGTTTTTTAACCTTACGCAAGACGATATTTGCGGAAAAAAATCAGGTAACGGCGGGCAATTTTTAATTTTTTTTATAAAACTGCGCAAGTGTTGCTATAAGAAAAACATACGGCCTGCGCTGCCGCAACTGAAAAGCGGACGCCGCACGCTTTTGCGCGCTGTTTTTTTACTGCGCGCCCACCACTCTGTGCGGAAGATACAGCTCTTCAAGATAGTTTACATCCTCCTGCGTGAGCGCTACGCTGAATGCGCCTGCGGCGTCATCGAGATACTTTTCCTTTGTGGCGCCAATTATAGGCGCGGCTACTCCCTTTGCAAACTGCCAGGCAAGCGCCGTCTGCGTCATGGTTGCGCCGTACTTTTGCGCCACTTCCTCCACGCGCCTGCATATGGCTATGTCCGCCTCCTCGTTGCCGTCGTACTTGGCGTGCGCAACCTTATCCGTGCGGCTGCGCAGGGTATCGGCGTCCCAGCCGCGGCGCGCCAGTCTGCCCGCCGCAAGCGGACTGTACGGAGTGAGGGATACGCCGTATTGCCTGCATATGGGTATGAGTTCACGCTCGTCCTCGCGGTAAAGCAGGTTATAATGGTTCTGCATTGTGGAAAAGGGCGTAAATCCGTTGTCGCGCGCGCATATCATCAAATTATGGAACTGGTAGCCAAACATTGCGGACGCGCCGATTGCGCGTACCTTACCCTGTTTTACAAGAGAGTCGAGCGCGGACATCGTTTCCTCTATCGGGGTGTCGTAATCAAATCTGTGAATGATGTACAAATCGAGATAGTCCGTACCCAGTCTGCGCAGCGTGCCCTCTATTTCGCGCAGAATGGCCGCGCGCGAGAGCTTGCCTTCGTTGAAATACACCTTTGAGGCGAGCACCACCTCCCCGCGGGAAATGTTGCGCTTTATGGCTCTGCCAAGGTACTCCTCGCTTGTGCCGCCCGAATAGCCGTTGGCCGTATCGAAAAAGTTTATGCCAAGGTCAAGCGCGTGCTTTATTATCTTTTCGCTGTCGTCCGCATTGAGCGTCCACGCGTGCATCTGCGAGGCGGGGTCGCCGAAGCTCATGCACCCGAGACACAGCTTTGAAACTTTTATTCCGCTGCTTCCCAGAAATGTATACTCCATTTTTATCCTCCCTGAATTTTATGCCTGAATTTTATGCCTTAATTTTATATGATTTATCGGCCGCGCGCAACAGTTTTTTTATGCCCGTTTTTTATTCCGTTCCATAGCGCGGGAGCATACATTTTATGCCCTGAATGCATGGCGTTTTTCAGGCTGCTCTGCAAAAAGATAACCTCGGTTAAAAAGGCATATGCCGCAGTTTACGCACGGAAATAATATAATTTATCAATTTTTGAAAAAGTATTACATACGTGCGCGCGCGTATACCGTATTATTAAAAAAAAATAATATATAATCGGTAAAAAAAGCACGATATGATTTTACTTTTGCACTTTAAATGTTTTATAATATTCGCGTATGAATAGTATGACCTTCTCCGCAAAAAAAATCGCTGTCATGGCGCTGTTCACAGCACTGGGACTGATTGTGTTCATAATTGAAAATCAGTTCCCGCCGCTGTTCGTGCCGGGCGCAAAAATGGGGCTTGCGAATATCTTTTCGATGTCCGCGCTCATTCTGTACGGCCCCGCCGAGGCATTCGTAGTCGTCGTAGTGCGCACCTTCCTCGGCTCGCTGTTCGTGGGGAATATTTCCATGCTTTTGTACAGCTTTACAGGCGGCGTGATTTCGCTTGCGCTGTCCTCCGTGCTGATGTACGTGGTATACCCCCGCGTCAGCCTTATGGCCGTGAGCATTGCGGCCGCCGTTCTGCACAACATTGTACAGAGCGCGGTATACGTATTCGTGACCGAGACGGCGCTAATGCTTTCCTTTATGCCGTACATGGCGCTGATAGGCATACTTTCGGGCACGATTGTCGGCGCGGTTGTTGAAATAATTTTCAAAAAAGTTCCCGCAAATGTGTTCGCGCGCGCAGGATTTCCCGCTCCGCCCAGGTCGGCGCAGACCGCTCCCGTTCCGAAAGAAGAAAAGAACGATGCCCCGAGCCAAACCTCTTTAAAAGAGGAAAACGGCGGGGACGGTACTGAAAAAGACGTCTGACAAAGGCGCCTGATTATTTTGGTATAACGGCGGCACGTCCGCCTTTATATAAGATGAAGATAAAAAAATTTACAGAGAGAATATTTGAAAAAATATTTTCCGTAACAAAAACAGGAGGTCAATTTTGAAAGCTGTAAAAGGCAGATTCTTTTTCGGCGGCGTACATGTGCCCGATATGAAGGCGCTTTCGTGCAATGCTCCGATTGAAGAACTACCCGAACCGCCACAGGTCACCATTGCCATGAACCAGTCGCTCGGCAAACCCGCAATACCTTGCGTTAACGTGGGCGATACCGTTGCAAAGGGTCAGCTTATCGCAAAAGCAGACGGCGCGATTTCTTCCAACGTGTTTGCAAGCATAAGCGGCAAAGTTTCGGCAATCACTTCGCACGAAAACGAGAACGGCCAGATGGCTCAGTTCATCGTTATCGATGGCGACGGCTCGGGCAACACACAGTACATGCCCCCTCTCTCCGACCCTTCGGCCGAAGAGATTATTCAGAGGGTGAAGGACGCAGGCATTGTGGGCCTTGGCGGAGCGGGTTTCCCCACCGCCGTTAAAATTCAGCCCCGTACGCCCGTGGACACGTTCATCATCAACGGTTCGGAATGCGAACCCTACCTTACGTGCGACCACCGCGTTATGCTTGAAAAGACGGACGAAGTTGTCCGCGGCGCAAGATACCTTGCAAAAGCGCTGGGCGTGACGAACATTATGATAGGCATAGAGCTGAATAAGCCCGACTGCATCGCCGCATTTGAAAAATACGACGACATAAAGGTTATCGCGCTGAGAAAAATTTACCCCATGGGCGGCGAAAAACAGCTCATTTACAGCGCAACGGGCAGAAAAGTGGGACTCGGCAAGCTCCCCGCAGACGTAGGCGTTGTTGTGAACAACGTTGCCACCTGCATGAGCGTTTGCGAGGCCATTGAGCTCGGCAAACCCGACCTCGACTCCATACTCACCGTATCAGGCCAGTCGGTACAGCGCACGGCCAACGTTCTCGCACCCGTCGGCACTCCCGTGTCCTACATCGTGGAGTACTGCGGCGGCGAAAAGAGCGCGCCCAAAAAGGTACTGCTCGGCGGACCTATGACGGGTATCGCCATAAAGAGCTATGACCTGTTCGTTAAAAAGACCACGAGCGGCATTCTGCTCCTCTCCGACAAGGAGGCCGCGGCGGAAGAACCTACCGCCTGCCTCAACTGCGGACTGTGCGCAGACCACTGCCCCATGCACCTCATGCCCATGAATACGGCCTTCTACTCCGCCGCAGGCGATATAGACAAAGCCGTTAAAATGGGCGGCGTTATGTACTGCATAGAGTGCGGCGTATGCGAATACGTATGCCCCGCAAAGCGCCCGCTTATTCAGGCGATAAGAAAGACCAAGGCGGCCGTGCGCGCTCAGCAGAAAAAAGGAGGCAAATAAATGGACAACAGCGTTGTTATCACCACTCCTCCCCACGTCAAATCCAAGCGCACCACGCGCAAGATTATGTTGGACGTGCTTATAGCGCTTGCGCCCGCAACCATCTGCGGCATAGTTTATTTCCTGCTTGACGCTTTCATTCTGGAAATAACCTGCGTGGCGTTTGCCGTTATAGCGGAGTTTGTTTACTTCTTCATTGCAAAGGGCGGCTTTAACGTCCGCTTTGCAGACAGCGAAAGCAGAGAGCTTGCCAAAAAAGCAGCCGAGCTCAAAAAGGCAGGTCAGCCCGCAGACGAAGCTGAAGCACAGCTTAAAGCAAAGCGCGCCGCGCTCAGAACGGCGGCATTTGCAAAGTCGCGCGGTGTATTCTTCAGCTTCTTAAAACAGTTTGACTTCACCTCCGTGGTGACGGGCCTCATACTCGCGCTCATACTTCCTCCCACAACCCTGTGGTACCAGGCAGCGATAGGCGCGACGTTCGCGATAATCGTCGTAAAGATGGTGTTCGGCGGCACAGGCAAAAACATTGCCAACCCCGCAGCCGTAGGCAGAGTGTTCATGTTCCTGTCCTTTGCCATTACCACCTACACAGCCGCACACTTCGGCACTATAATAGAGGGCAGCGGCGACACCCTTACAACGGGCGCAACCTACCTTTCGGGAGCCATGCTCGCCGATAAGCCCGACGTTGGCGCAATGTCGCTTGTAGACCTCTTCCTCGGCACGGGCCTTGCAGGCTGCATAGGCGAAACCTGCAAACTCGCCCTCATTGTCGGATACATCTATCTCGCAGTAAGGCGCGTTATCAAATGGTGGCAGCCCCTTTTATACCTCGTTGTGTTAGGTCTTCTGACGGCTGCGCTCAATGCAGACTTTGCATTCTTCCTTCCCTCCATTCTTTCGGGCGGCGCAATGTTCGGTGCAATCTTCATGTTCACCGACTACGTAACCAGTCCCAAGGGTGTGTTCGCACAGATAGCTTATTATGCGATTGCGGCCATTCTCACCGCAGTTCTGCGCCACTTCACGGGCATAGAAGTTGTTTCGTTTGTAATCGTTGTAATGAACCTTATAGTACCTCTGCTCGATATGTGGCTGATACGCAGGCCGTTCGGCTACAAGCGCGAAAAGAAAAACAAGGAGGTTGCCGGTAAATAATTATGGAAAACCAAGTTAAAGAAAAGAAGCCTTTTTCCATAAAGGAATTCTTTAAAAGCACCTCTTTCAAATGCATAGCCGTACTGCTTGTGATTGTACTTGTATGCGGCATACTTTTAACCATCTGCAACAGCCTCTTCGCGATTTCTCCAGAAGAAGAGCTGAACAGAGTTTTGGGTAAAATATACCCCGATGGCAAGGTAGAAGAAATAATCTACAATGAAGACCATGCGACAGATAAAACCACGACCTTCGATAACGGCGAAATAGAAGCTGCTTACAAAATGGACGATGGCAACTATCTCATCAGTTCTGCGGGCAACGGCGGCTATGGCGGCGCTGTCACCTGCTGGGTCGTAATAGAAATGGCAGACAATAAAATAGACGGCATCGGAACAGTAGCCATCAGCAAAGCTCCCGGAGAAACATTCCTCAGCAGAATAACTGCCGACGACCTCAAATACTTCTCCGAAAACTATACTGACGGCGAAGAATTTGTAGCAACCGACTATTCGGACAATACGGCAGGAACCGGCGCAACCGCCCCTTACACCCGTAACGGAATTACCAACTCGGTAAACACCGCACTTGAATTTGTAAGAAGTCAGATACTCGGCGAAGTAACCGAACCCGATCCCTTCGAGGCGTTCAGCAACACCAAGTATATCGACACAAAGAATACTACCGTTGCTCTTGCAGAAGACGGAACAAGCATCAATTACAAAGTTGTTACAACCGGCTACGGTATTTCCGGTGCGTTCACTATCAATATCACCGTAAATGCTCAGGGCGTTATAACTGCCTATACCATTCCCGCAGATAACTACGGCACGGTAGGCGGATATGAAAGCCATATGGCAGCTGCAATCAAGGACGGCACGCTCTTCGTCAACAAGAATGCCGAACAGATTCTTACACTCTTCGGTGAACCCAGCGGAGAAGACGGCGAATTCGTTAAAAACGACATAACCGATGAAACCATCGTTTCCGGTGCGTCCGAAAGCGGCACCACCGCCAATGCGGGCTACTCCAACTTCCTCTGCGTATACGCCGCTCTGTTTGCCGCAAGCAACTACGACAACGCATACGTAATGGCTCTTGAAAATTCTGTAGAATATACAGACTATATCGACCTTGATAAAACAATCTGCTCCGTTGAAGGCGACAACATCAATTACACGGTTGTTACAACCGGCTACGGTATTTCCGGTGCGTTCACTATCAATATCACCGTGAATGCTCAGGGCGTTATAACTGCCTATAACATTCCCGCAGATAACTACGGTACGGTAGGCGGATATGAAAGCCATATGGCAGCTGCAATCAAGGACGGCACGCTCTTTGTCAACAAGAACGCCGAACAGATTCTTACACTCTTCGGTGAACCCAGCGGAGAAGACGGC
>DVMA01000054.1 GCA_018715195.1 Candidatus Coproplasma excrementavium
TTGCAAAGCCTCTTTAACGCTGTCTGCACGCCCCGTTTCAAAATAGAATATAAGCGTATCCACATACTTCCAGTCGCGGACATCTATGCTTGTAAAATTTTTTTGCATATCAAGCGTTAAGGTTTTGCATAACGCAAGTGACGGGGGTATTATAGCCACACAATTTTTTTCGTGTTTTTCAGCTAATTCATTATAAATTTTAATCTTTCTAAGTTTTTCCAATTGTTGTTCATAATGTTTTCTGCTACCGCTAAACATTGTCATAAGTTTTCCTGCGCCTACCGTCAACAGAAGCACTATCCAGAATATGAAAGTCATATATTCGGCTATCTTTGGATTTACTATCTTCAAATAACCCATAATCCACAGCGCTGCGCACGTCAATGTGCCTAAAAGAAATAAAACAAACACCGAAATCAAGAAGCCTTTTAAAAGTTTGCCGGCATTGTCGCCGCGCTTGATTTTAGGCAGTGCTTTCTTCATTCTGGCTATTACAGGTTCAGTGTAAGGGGTGTGTTTATAATATTCATAATCATACGCTACATTTTCATATGAATTGTCGGACGATATATTTTCATCTGAATTGCCCGAAATAACGGCGCCGCATATCGGGCATTTATCGTCGCCTTTATTCAATTGCGCGCCGCAAAAGGGGCATTTAGGTTCGGCAGCTTCATTATAATTTTTAGGTGCTATATGATTACGTTCTATTTCACTTTGTATAGCAGAAAGCTCATTATTGGCTCTGCGTTGTGCGCCGACAATTTCGTCTTTCTTTTGTGAAATGACCGACATACCAGCGCGAATGGCGTACAGGTCTGTCAAAATTTTTTGCTTGTCTTCCATTAAAATTTATCTCCCGTAAAATTATTTGCAGGAAAAAGCGTATAAAAAAGCGTGCCTTCAACCGAAGACACGCCCTGCATCAGTATCTCCGATTGTTGCGACATAAACTTCCAAATCTCAGTATAGGAAAAAGAGATACAATATGCCTATTGCACCTGAGATTTGTTTTTATTCAGTTTGTGTCGCAATTTCAGTATAACATAGTAAAGATAAAATTGCAAATCTTGTTTAATACTTCATTGATGGTTTTTTTAAGTTAAAGGCGCGCGCAGAAAACTCTGCGCGCGCCGCCTTTTTACAATAAAATCTGTATTGCAGTAAAATTTTTTGAGTACAACTTTTTTGCATAGGTATTGCGGCAAAGCACCGTCACGTGAAGTACTGCACAATGCCCGCAAAAATGGCGGAGGAGAGTTGCGTCTGATATGTTTCGTCGCAGAGCAGTTTTTCGTCCTCTGCGTTGGATAAAAACCCGCATTCCACGATGACGGAGGGGCTTTGGGTACATTCCAGCATGTAGTAGTCGCCGATAAGCGGAATGTTCTTTTTGGCGGCGTTTTCCATTGCGTTCAGGCTGTCCTGCACGCACAGCGCAAGCTTTTTGCCGCTATCGCTGCCCTTTTTAAAGAACACCTGCGCGCCCCTGCGCGACCCGTCGGAATAAAAATTCTGGTGTACGGAAATAACCATATCGGCGCCGCAATCTTCAATAATCTGTCGGCGTTTTTTCATGTCGCGCAGTTTAAAGCCCTTTACGGGCAGCCCGTAAAGTCCCGCCTGGCTCTTTCTCGTCATTACGGCGCAGAACCCCGCGCTGGTCAGTTTTCCGCACAGGTTGCGTGCAATGGCCAGGTTGATGTCGCTCTCTTTCACGCCGCTCACCTTGCCGCGCACGCCCGCGTCAATGCCGCCGTGACCCGCATCGATTACAATGACGGGCGCATTTTTTGCCTCTGCGGAGGCCAGTCCTCCGTACACGGCGCCGATCGCCGCGCTTATGAGTATAACGGCCGCCGCAATCGCCGCGACGCCCCTTTTGACGGTAAACAATTTCACGCTATATACTACTGATTATTTGATTTTTTTATGACTTGATGGTATAATATTTTAAACGAATAATGGTGGCATATGCTCGGAAAAGACTGTATTCTTCCGCCTGAGGGCGCGCGCAATTTAAACCCCGTGGTGCTGGCCTTTGTAGGCGACGCGGTGTACTCGCTGTACGTGCGCGAAAAACTAGTACTTAGCAGCGATTTCAAGACGGGAACGCTGCAAAAGCTCTCCTCCGAAATAGTATCGGCGCACGGGCAGAGCGGCCTTGCCGCTGAGCTTTTGCCTCTTTTCACGGAGGAGGAGGCCGACATATTCCGCCGCGGCAGAAATGCCAGAAAGACTGCCCGCTCCAAGCACGCAAGCGTAAGCGAATACAACCGTTCCACGGGATTCGAGGCTGTGCTGGGCTATCTGTATCTCACGGGGCAGTACGAAAGAATTGATTTTTTATTGAAGGACCGTATATGAAGACCGAGGGCAGAAACGCCGTGCTCGAACTTATAAAGAGCGGCAGACAGATAGAAAAAATAGTCATGGAAAAGGGTGCGCAGGGCAGTCTGGGCAGGATATTTGCCGAGGCCAGGAAGGCGGGCGTAAGGGTTCAGTTTGCCGACATGAAGGCGCTTGACAGAATGAGCGCGACGGGTCACCACCAGGGCGTTATAGCCTTTGCCGCCGAGTTTGAGTACTGCGACCTGGAGGACATAATCGCATCAAAGGGAGAAAAGGGCGGCTTTGTCATTTTATGCGACGGCATAGAGGACGTGCACAACCTCGGCTCGATAATAAGGGTTGCGGAGTGTGCAGGCGCGGACGGCGTGGTGATACCCGCGCAGAAGTCTGCAAGCGTGACGGAGGCGGTCATACGCATTTCCGCGGGTGCGGCAAACTACGTAAAGGTAGCCAAAGTGCCCTCGCTCAATGCGGCGGTGGATAAGCTCAAGAACAGCGGCTACTGGGTGTACGCGCTGGAAGCCGACGGCAAAAGCATATATTCCGCCGACCTTACGGGCAACGTTGCGCTGGTAATCGGCGGCGAGGACAGCGGCGTAAAGAGGCTTACGCGCGAAAAGTGTGACGGAGTGCTCTCGCTTCCGCTCTCGGGCAAGGTAAATTCGCTCAACGCGTCGGTAGCTCTCGGCATAGCCGCATACGAAGTGGTAAGATGCAGACAGGCAAAGTGAGCGACGAACAGCTTGCGCTGCTTTCGCAGGGCGGCGATGAAACGGCGACCGAACAGCTTTTAAAGCGCTATAAAAACGTGGTACTGTCCGTAGCGCGCCGTTTTTTTTTGTCGGGCGGAGAGACTGAGGACCTCGTTCAGGAGGGCATGTGCGGACTGTACTCTGCGATTGAGGGGTATTCGGAGGGCAAATCGGCCTTTTCCTCGTACGCCGCAAGGTGCATACGCAACCGCATAATAGACGCCGTCAAGTCCACGCGCGGGGCAAGGCATTCGGCTCTGAATAACTTTCTTCCGATAGTGGAAGTGGGCGAGGAGCTGTACCCCTCGGCGGAAAATCCCGAAGACGAGCTGATAAAAAGGGAAAACCGCAGAGAATTTTTGCAGAAGATAAGCAAGACGCTCTCGTCTTTTGAATTCAAGGTAACGGTAATGTATATGGACGGGCTTACGATGGCGGAAATTTCCTCCTCCACGGGCAAGCCTGCAAAGAGTATAGATAACGCATTGCAGCGCGCAAAGAAAAAACTTTCGGCGTTGCTGTAATCAGATTGGCAGATTTGTGCCGCGCCGTACATTGCGCGGCGCATTGTATAACAGGGGAAGGCAAATGGCATATCTTGCATTTTACAGAATGTTCCGACCCGACACTCTGGATAAGGTGGTGCGTCAGGAACATATAGTAAAAATTTTAAGAAATCAGATAGAGACGGGCAAAATAGGTCACGCATATCTGTTCTGCGGTCCGCGCGGCACGGGCAAGACGTCCGTAGCCAAGATATTTGCGCGCGCAATCAACTGTGAAAATCCGCAGAACGGTTCGCCTTGCGGAAAGTGCGCAACGTGCAGGGCGCTTGCCGAGGGAGGCAATCTGGACATATCGGAAATAGACGCCGCTTCCAACAACGGCGTGGACGAAATGCGCGACCTGCGCGAAAAGGTGCAGTACCCTCCCGTGGCGGGAAAGTATAAGGTGTACATCATAGACGAAGTGCACATGCTCACCGCTTCGGCGTTCAACGCAGTACTCAAGACGCTGGAAGAACCTCCCGCGCACGCCGTGTTCATACTCGCCACCACCGAACCGCAGAAAATACCCGCAACCATACTTTCGCGTTGCATGCGTTTCGATTTCAAGCTGATACCCCAGCACGATTTGGAGCAGCTGCTCAAAAGCATCTTTGCCAAGGTGGGCAAGGAGTATGAGGACGAGGCCGTAGCCGCCATAGCCCGCGCGGGCGCAGGCAGCGCGCGCGACACTCTCTCCATTGCGGATATGTGCGTATCATATTCGACCGGCAAGCTCACCTATGCGGACGTGAACGCCGTGCTCGGCAGCGCGGACTTTTACAAGATAGCCGATGTGGCCGAAATGCTGCTCGGCGACGATGCGGGCGGCGCGCTCTCCTGTGCGGAGCAGGTGTTCTCGGGCGGAAAGAGTGCGGGCGTGTTCGTAAAGGACATACTCTCCTTTCTCAACAACGTGGCAGTTGCCAAGATGTGCAAAAACGCAAAGGAGATACTCAACCTTCCCGAAGAGATGTTCTCCCGCATAAAGAGCATATCTGCGGCGTACGGGCATAAAATACTGCGCGCCACGGAAATTTTCGTAAAGGCGGAGGGCGATATGCGCTACGCGGCCGATGCGCGCGTCGTGCTGGAAACGGCCATTCTGCGCTGCACCCTTCCTCAGGCCGACTACAACATAGACAGTCTCATCTCGCGCATATCCGCGCTTGAAAATAAAATACTCACGGGCAACTTTGCTGCGGCAAAGCCTGCCCCCGCGGCTCAAAGCGTTGCCGCGGCGACATCTTCGGCGGAGGTGCAGGGCGATATGTTCTCCTCACCCGCAAAGGCCGAACCCTTCTACGCGCGTCAAAGCGCGCCTTCCGCGGCAAAGAAACCTGTTCTTACGCAGAGCAATGAATCTGACGCATTCTCTTCTGCGCCTATCGCTGCGGCAAAACCGACTGCGGCAAGCGCTCAAAGACCTGCGGCCGAAAGCGTTGCAAAGCCGACGCCTTCCGCGGCTCTCACGGGCAAGAGCGTGCACGCAAGCCTTCTCAGGGCGCTGCGCACCACGCATAAAAATGCCGTGCTGTTCACACTGTGCGCCGACCTCACCTGCGTGCAGGAGGGCAACAAGTTTGTGTTCAATACGGAAAACGAAACCATTTACGGCGCGATAAACCGTCCCGACAACGCAAAAATACTTGCGGACGTGCTTGCGGAGGCGGGCGTAAACGACTATGAAGTGCGCCTTAAAAAGCGTGACGACGGAATGAAGAGGGCGCTGGACGCGCTCAAAGCCAACTTCGGCGGAACGGATATAGATATAAAGTGACGCGGATAAGCAGATTTTTCTGCATATATCGCGATAAAATAAGCGCAGTCGGCGCAAAAAAGTAAAATCTGGTAATAAAGGAGAAGATAATTATGTCATTCAGAGGCGGCATGAACGGCGGAATGAACAACCTGGTAAAGCAGGCACAGAAGATACAGGAACAGATGCAGGCGGCCGAAAAGGAGCTTGAAGAGGCCGAAGTGGTAGGCCTTTCGGGCGGCGGCGAAGAGGGCGATGAAACGGTCGTAATCTACATGAACGGCAAAAAGGTGATAAACGGCGTGGAATTCGGCAGTAAAATTTCGCAGATGATAGACCTTTCTGACGAAGAGGACGTAGAAATGCTTGAAGACCTCATACTTGCCGCAATCAACGACGGTTACAAAAAGGCTGACGAGCTCTATGAAGAAAAGATGGGCAAGTTCGGCGGAGCAAGCCTTCCCGGCATGATGTAATCTGCGCACTTGAAAAATTTTCCGCGGCTGACCGCGAAAAGACTGTGCGGACAATAATTTATGGATATTTTTATAGAGCCCATAGGCAAACTCATAAACGAATTCACAAAACTTCCGGGCGTCGGCAAAAAGACGGCGCAGCGGTACGCATATAAAATAATAAACATGAGCGCGGACGAGGCGGCGGGCTTCGCCAACGCCATAACGGAGTGCAAGCGCAAGGTAAAGTACTGCAAAATATGCGGCAACTTTACGGAAAACGACGTGTGCGACATCTGCCGCACGCGCGATAAGTCGGTAATCTGCGTGGTAAGGGAACCCAGGGACGTAATTGCGCTTGAAAAACTGCACGAGTTCAAGGGCGTATACCACGTTCTGCACGGCGTAATCAGTCCCATGGAGGGCATAGGCCCCAACGATATACGCATAAAGGAACTGCTTGCGCGCGTGAACGAGGGCGGCGTGAAGGAAGTAATCATGGCCACCAACCCCGATGTGGAGGGTGAGGCCACGGCAATGTACATTGCCCGTCTTTTAAAGCCGCTCGGCATAAACGTAACCCGCCTTGCGCACGGCATACCCATCGGCGGCGAGCTGGAGTATACGGACGACGTCACTCTCTCCCGCGCGCTCTCCGAAAGAAAGTCAATATAAACCGCGGCAGGCCGCCTGGATATGTGCGGCATAACCGCGGCTCAATCAACGCATATACGCGCCTTTTCTGCGGCGCTTTACATAAAAAGAGGTATCTGTATGAAAATTTCCGTTCTCGGCTGTGGCAGATGGGGCTCGTTCATAGCCTGGTATCAGTGCGCCGTAAAGGGCAACCAGGTCATAAGCTGGGGTCCCGAAGGCGAGCCTTCGTACGAAGTGCTCAAAAACAACGGCCGCAACGAATATGTGGAGCTGGATAAGCGCATAACGCTCACATGCGACCTCGAATACGCGCTTAAAAACAGCGATATAATAATAATTTCCATAAGCTCGCAGGGACTGCGCGGCTTTATGCAGAAGATAATAAAATACCCTGTTCAGGACAAAATTTTCGTGCTCTGCATGAAGGGCATAGAGGAGTCTACCGGCAAGCGTCTTTCGCAGGTGCTCACCGAAAGCGGCATCTCGCCCGAAAAAATTGCCGTATGGGTAGGCCCCGGCCACATTCAGGCCTTTGTTCAGGGCATACCCAACTGCATGGTCATAGACTCTGAAAACGAGCAGCTCAAGCGTTTTCTTGCCGATAATTTCAAGAGCAATCTCATCCGTTTTTACTACGGCAACGACCTCATCGGCACGGAGATAGGCGCGGCGGCCAAAAACGTTCTTGGCATAGCCGCGGGCGTGCTGGACGGCAGCGGCTACGTAAGTCTGAAGGGTCCGCTCATGGCGCGCGGCGCGTATGAGGTAGGCACGCTCATTCAGGCGATGGGCGGCAGATTTATGTCGGCCTACGGCCTTGCCCACCTCGGCGACTATGAAACCACGCTCTTTTCGCCCTATTCGCACAACCGCCGCTACGGCGAGATGATGGCGCAGGGCAAAAAGTTTGAAAAACTTGCAGAAGGCGTAATGACGGCCAAGGCAATGAAAAAGCTGGGCGAGGAGCACGGCGTGGAGCTGCCTATAACCGAGGCGGTGTACGAAGCCTGCTTTTTATCGCACGCGTTCGAGAGCGGCGACGGCGCAAAGGAGTGCATGAACATAATTTTAAAGCTGTTCGACCGCGCCACCAGAAGCGAGTTTGAATTCTGATTTCCGGTAATTTACGGTTTTTTCGGAAAAAAAGGCGGCGTGTGTAAGAAATTGTCCGCCGAACAATGCAAACAATTATAAAAAATTTTTATTGCTTTACAAAAAAAGTCAAAAATTTGCAACCGCGCACAATGGTTTGCAAATTTTTTGATTACGTTTTAAAATACATAACGGAAAAAAATTTATCGGCTTGAAGGAATCATATGATAAGAAACGATTTAAGAAATGTAGCAATAATCGCACACGTCGACCACGGCAAGACCACGCTTGTCGATGCAATGCTCAAACAGAGCCACGCATTCAGGGAGAACCAGGCGGTGGAAGAGAGGGTTATGGACTCCAACGCGATAGAGCGCGAGCGCGGCATAACCATACTTGCAAAGAACACATCCGTTCATTATAACGGCGTAAAAATCAACATAGTCGACACCCCGGGCCACGCAGACTTTTCGGGCGAGGTAGAAAGGGTTATGATGATGGTAAACGGCGTACTCGTGCTTGTGGACGCCGCCGAAGGCCCCATGCCCCAGACCAGGTTCGTCGTGCAGAAGGCGCTTGAAATGGGTCACCGCCTGATAATAGTGGTGAACAAGATAGACCGTCCCGACGCCCGCCTTGCCGAAGTGCAGGATGAAATTCTTGAACTTCTGCTTGAGCTCAACGCGTCCGATGACCAGCTTATGAGCCCCGTAGTATGGTGCTCCGGCCGTAACGGAACGGCAACGCTGGACATCAACAAGCCCGGCAAGGACCTTACTCCGCTGTTCGATACCATACTTTCGCACATACCTCCCATGGAAGTGGACGAAAAGGGCCCCGCGCAGCTGCTTGTATCTTCAATCGACTATAACGACTATGTGGGCCGCATAGGCATCGGCCGCATAGAGCGCGGCGAAATACTGCAGGGCCAGTCGGTAGTCGTTACCAACTACAACAACCAGCAGATGAGAATGGCGGGCAAGCTTGCCAACCTCTACCAGATAGAGGGGCTTAACCGCGTGCCCTGCGAAAAGGCAATTGCGGGCGACATCGTATGCTTCTCGGGTCTTGAAAAGATAAACATCGGCGACACCGTATGCTCTCCCGACTGCGTGGAGGCGCACAAGTTCGTAAAGATTTCCGAACCCACGGTGGAGATGACCTTCTCGGTAAACGATTCTCCGTTTGCGGGCAAGGAGGGCAAGTGGGTAACCACCCGTCACCTGCGCGAAAGACTCTTCCGCGAACTGCTCAAGGACGTATCTCTGCGCGTAGAGGAGACGGAGTCTGCGGACAGCTACCGCGTATGCGGCCGCGGCGAAATGCACCTTTCCATACTCATTGAAAATATGCGCCGCGAGGGCTATGAGTTCCAGGTATCCACGCCCCGCGTGCTGTACAAAGATATAAACGGCGTAAAGTGCGAGCCTATGGAAATACTCACGGTGGACGTTCCCGATGCATATTCGGGCGCGGTATTCCAGAGCATGGGCGAGCGCAAGGGCGAACTTCTGCACATGAGCGCGGTAGGCAGCCGTACCCGTCTTGAATTCATAATTCCCGCGCGCGGACTGTTCGGCTACAAGAGCGAATTTCTGACCGCGACCAAGGGCGAGGGCGTGTTCTCCTCGGTATTCTTTGAGTACCAGCCCTACAAGGGAGAATTTTCCAGGAGGAGCACGGGTTCGCTTGTAGCGTTTGAAACGGGCGAGGCGGTAACGTACGGTCTGTTCAACGCACAGGGCCGCGGCACGCTGTTCATCGACCCCGGCACGGCCGTATATGAAGGCATGGTAGTCGGCGAAAGCCCCAAAGGTGAGGATATCAACGTAAACGTATGCAAGACCAAGCACCTCACCAACACGCGTTCCTCTTCCAGCGACGATGCGCTCAGGCTCATTCCTCCCAAGCATATGAGCCTTGAAGAGTGCCTTGAATTCATTGCCGACGACGAACTGCTTGAAATCACGCCCAAGAACATCCGCATACGCAAGCGCATACTCGATTCCGAACTTCGCGCAAAGGCCAACGCAAAGGCCAAGAAGGGCATTTAAGCTGTATCGCAGTTTCAGTTGCCTTGCGGCGTTGAAACCGTCATAAAAAAACGAATACTTTCATATATAAATACTGTCGCACCGCGGCAGTATTTTTTTGTCGGAGCAGGGGGTATTTATGGAAGGCGTTGCACATTCGGTAAGCATAGATGAGTGCAAGAGGATAAGCGCTAGCGGGATAGAGAGCGTGGACGCGTTCTCCGCCACGCAGATAGTGCTCAGCTATTCGGGCGGCAGAATAATAGTCGCGGGCAGCGGGCTCAAGATTGAAAATTTTTCAAAGGGCAGCGGAGCTTTTTCAGCGGCGGGCACCATCACCGGGGTAAAGTATGCCGCGCGCGCGGTAAAAATTGTGCGCAGGCTGTTCAGATAGATGCGTTATTTTTTAATAAGCCTTGCCTGCGGCGTGCTCAGCGGAGTGGCGTACGATGTCCTGTACATCGTCCGCCGCGCCATAGCGGGCAGGTGGCCGCGGGCGGACAAACCTCTTACATATGTTTCGGACGGCATATATGCTTTGGTGCTTGCGGCAATGTTTATCGGCAGCAGCGCGGTCTTCCGATTTCCCGATATGCGTGTATACATGGTGCTTGCCTGCCTGCTCGGCGCAGTGCTTTATGTGAAAAGTTTGCACGTAATACTTGCATTTTTAATAAATAAATGGTATAATAGACCTACCAAAGTTGTAAAAAGGTAGTAACGCGCACAGCGGAAACCCTTCGCTTTGCGGCAAAGAGGTATGATATGAATACACAGAAGCGCAACCGTCTTATTGCGGCGGGCACCGTGACTATCGTACTGCTCCTTGTAGTCCTCGTTGCGATCATGATTTACCAGCTTGTGGTTATCGTAAATCTTAACAACCGCAAAAAGGAATTGCAGGAAGAGTATACGCGGCTAGAATACGAAATAGACAACTACGACGACATTCTCGATTACTATAAAGATCTCGATAAAATCAAGGACCTTGCGATAGAAATGGGGATAATCGGCGGTTGAGGGCGGGAATATCCGTTTTCGACAGAGTTTCGCGGCGCTTTCAGGTAAAAAAAGCGGCTTTCCTTCGGGGAAGTTTGCACTTTTTTGCCGTAAGACAGGAAAAAGTTATGAAAATTTCAGCAATAGATGTCGGTTCAAATTCCGTTCGCCTTATGGTTATGGCGGACGGAAAAACTTTATATAAGCAGATTGATACCACGCGCCTGGGCGAGGGTATAGCCAACAGCGGCGTACTTCTGCCCGAGGCGATAGAGCGCACCGCGCGTGCCGTGCAGCTGTTTGCGGCCGCGGCCGAACTCAACGGAGCGGGCACGCCCTACGTATTTGCCACGGCGGCCGTGCGTTCGGCGTCCAACGGGCGCGACTTCACCGCCCGCGTAAAGCAGCTCACGGGCATAGACGTGGACGTAATCAGCGGCGAGGAGGAGGCGGCCTGCGGCCTTGCGGGTGCGCTCCGCGGCAGGGACGGCGGAATCATTGACCTTGGCGGCGCCAGCACGGAAATAACCGTACAGCAGTCGGGCAAAAAGGTGTATTCAAAGAGCGTCAATGTCGGCACCGTGCGCCTTTTCGACAGGGCGGGTCAGGATAAGGCCGCTCTTCAGGCGGAAATAGATAAGCGAATTGCCGAGTATGGCAAGCTCGATCTGTCCGCCGTGGATATGTACGGCGTGGGCGGCACGGCAACCAGCCTTGCGGCGCTGTACCACGGACTGGAAAAGTATGACCCTAAGGTGGTGGACGGCACAGCTCTCACGGCCGAATGGCTCGGCGCGGAGGCGGATATGCTGCTTTCAATGACTGTTGAGCAGCGCAAGCAGGTAAAGGGCATGGACGTACGCCGCGCAGACGTGATTGCGGGCGGCTGTCTGCTGTTGTACAACATTCTGCGCGCATTCGGGGCAAAGCACCTCACCGTATCGGAGAGCGACAACCTTGAAGGATACGTAATTTTAAAGGGGCTTGTAAAATGAAGGCGGCCGCAACGGTCGTCTGCGCCCTTCTTTCGCTGGCTCTCGCCGCGGTCGGAGGGTGGCTCGTGTATTCCCTCGGCGTGTGGTTCACGGTCGGATATGTGGCGCTCTGCGCCGTATTTTTCCCCTTTGCGCTTTTAATTCACGAGTTCGGCCATATTCTCTTCGGCACGCTTGCGGGAATGAAAGTCGCGCTCTCGCGCGCGGGCATTTTTTCGCCGTACGCCTCCTGCACGGTAATGCCCAAAAAGTCCTCGCACATAAAGGCGCGCTATACGGCCGCGCTTGCGGGCGGACTTGTCCTCGGCGCGCTCTTTTGCATAGCGGGCGCGGCATTGCTTGCGGTTGGCGGCCTTGCGGCCTTTTTCTCGTTTGTTTTGCCCTCGTCTTTCTATGTCTTTCTGCTCAACGCGTTGCCGCTCACGTATGCGGACGGCGGCACGGATATGCTGGCCATATGCCGCAACTTGTCGGACGCGCCGTCGGCGGTAGTCGCCCGCCGCGTTCTGTACATTCAGGGACTCCTGTATGAGGGCACTCCGCTTGAAGAGATAGACGAAAATCTGCTCTTCGACGTGCCGCAGATAAGCGAGGACGAGCCTGAATTCATTGTGCTCGTATCCATACGCGCCGACTATTACAAGGCGGTAAATGACGATAAGAAGGCGGCCTTCTGGGCGCAGAGGCTGGAGGAGCTGATGCAGTATCTGCCCGAAGGCTACGCGGGCTGAAAAACGCAACATACACGCCAGATTT
>DVMA01000007.1 GCA_018715195.1 Candidatus Coproplasma excrementavium
CAACAGTTGCGGAAGGCATTGAGAAAAAAAGGCCGCGCTGCCGCGCGGCCATTTTTCATATGATTATTTTCCCCTCGGTAAAGCTTTCAAAAAATCCGTCCAGGTCAACGCCCGTGGAGGTAAAACTTTCAATCAGCGCGTCGGGGGAAACGTTCTTTCCGCAGGAGGCGGAAAAGTACTTTTTCAGTGCGGCAAAAAAGCGTTCGTCGCCTATGGAATCGCGCAGGGTGTCAAACATTATAAGTCCCTTGTTATAGGCAATGTTCACGTATTCGTAGTCGCTGACAAAGTCCTTCAGATGTCTGTTCATGGAGGTGTCCGCGTCCCCGAAAATCTGGTTATATACGCTATAGTAGGCCCTGTATGCCTCCTTTGCGCTGTTTACAAGTCCCGTGCGGGTAAAGCCGTAGGCGGGGTTATTTTCAAAAAAGCACAGCGCGCTGTACTCCGCAAGTCCCTCGTCCTGCCAGGCGTTTTCTATCTGGTTGCTGCCCACCATTGCATACCACCACTGGTGCGCCGTTTCGTGCACGGTGGCGTATATTCCGTTCGCCTCGTTCAGTTCGCCGTTAATCATCGCAAGGGCGGGGTATTCCATGCCGCCCGCGGCAAACCCGGTCTGCACTACGGAGAAGGAGGGATAGCAGTACTCGCCGAACGTATCCTCAAAATATTCAAAACTTTCGGCCGCGGCGTCCAGTTTTTTCTGTGCGGAATCGTCATTTACATAGTAGTAACTTATCTGCGTGTCGCCCGCCTCGCGGCTTATGACTTTAAAGCTGTCTGAAAGCACAAGGCAGAAGTCGCGCGCGTTCTCCAGTTCGTACACGGCGGTGTTTCCGCCCTGCTCTTTTTTAGTTCCGCTGGCGGCCGCGTCGTACCCCTCGGGCAGCGTTAATTCCACCATATAGTCGGCGCAATCGCTGTAAAAAGGGTCGCCGTCGCTGTAATATACGCACTCGTAAAAGCCACCGTCATCGGTGCGCACGCAGGCCTGAGGATAAAAATTTCCCAGGTTCACGGTGTTTTTCGTCACGCCCGTGCGGTGGTTGACTTTTGCCAGCTGCAACGTGTATTCTATGCTTATTTTTCTGCGCGCGCCGCTTTTTAGCGTGCTGCCGAGGCTGACTTTTAAAATATTTTCGTCCTCGCCGCACACTTCCCAGCTTTCGGCGCCCTCCACGGCGGAAACTTTCATCTCTCCGTAGCTCTTGCCGTCGTAGTAAGCGCTGTTTTCAAATTCCGTAGATACGGGTTTGTACAGCGCGCCCTGGCGGTAGGCGTTGCCGTAAAGGTTGAATTCTACGCAGTCGGTGTCGGCTCCGCCGTTGTAATAGTCCACTTCGGCAACCGCCGCAAGGGTGGCGTCGGACTGGCTGTACTGCGCGGTAATCTGGTATATGGTGCGATTATTTTTCCCCGAACAGGCCGTAAGGGGCAGGGCGGCCAGGCAGATTGCTGCGGCCGTCGCGGCAAGGATAATTTTTTTCATAGCAACATATTGTATGTGGCATTGCCCGCTTACTTTCCCGTTTTTTCAAATTTTTTTTAACATTCCGCCGCCGCAGCAAATACAATGTATGGTATGAGAGTATGCGTTGTTACGGGGCAGGCCGAGCGGTTGCCCGAATGTGATGTGGCTCTGTTCGGCTTCGGCAGACTGGGCGACGTAGATTATGAAAGCGAGCTTTCGGGCAAGAGCGAAAAACTTGAGGAGGCGGCCCGCCTTTCGGCCGTCTGCGGCTGCTGTACGGTCTGCGGCTGTACAACTTTTTCGCGCGGGGCGGTCAGGAAATCTGCCGCGGTGTCGGAAAAGGGGAAACTTCTCGGAATTTCTGACATGACGCATGTATTCGGCGGCGAAAGTTATAAAAGCGGCGCAAATATGGGCATATATTTTACCGAAGGCGGCAAGGTGGGCGTATGCGTGGAGAACGACATATTCTTCCCCGAGGCCGTGCGCGCGCTCTGCACCTGCGGCTGCAATCTGATAGTGGCTGTAATGGAGCAGTCGCGGGACGGAATGCCGCCATTGCTTGCACGCGCCTATGCCTATCTTTTCGGCGTGCCTGTTGTTATGTGCGCTGGCAGAACGGCGTTTTTTGCCGAAACGGGCGGCGGAATTGCCACGTCCACGCGTCCCGTAACGCTGTTTGAAACCAATCCCGCGGTCGGTTGTCGTCTTGTGACCACAAGGCTCAAGGGCGTGGCGGAGGACGGCAGGGCGGACTATTGAGCTTTTTTTAAAGCCGCGGGCGCGCCATATTCCGTCACTTTGCGCGCGCGCAAAATACTGCCGTAAATGCTTGAAATTTTCTTCGGCTTTTGCTATAATGTTATTCGTACGAAAATCGGCAACCGCAAATTGAGTGCGGACCGCAAAAAAAGACGGCAGGGGGCGCACATATGCTTAGCATGACAGGTTACGGCAAGGGCGAATACAAAGAGGGCGGACTGGAACTCTCCGTTGAGATAAAGACGGTGAACAACCGCTATCTGGACGCGTCGCTCAAATGTCCCAAGGTGTTTGCGGCGTATGAAGAGGTCATGCGCGGAATGATACGCGAAAAGCTCTCCCGCGGACACGCAGACGTGTACGTCACCATGTCGGACAAGCGCGAAAAGCAAAAGACGCTCAGCCTGGACGAAGGGGTTGCGCTCTCCTACGTGGAGGCGGCAAAGCGACTCTCTTCTCTTTCGGACAGCGTGCCCTATGACCTGACCGCCTCGGTGCTTCTTAGGATGCCTGACGTAGTCGTCCGCGACGAAATTCAGTCTGCCGACGAGGAGCTGATACGCGCCGTGAACGCCGCGCTCTCGCTCGCTCTTGAAAATCTCAATGCAATGCGCTTAAAAGAGGGCGAAAAGTTGCGTGCGGACATGCTCTCGCGCATGGATAAGATAGAACAGCTCGTCATAAAGATAAAGGAGCGCGCGCCGCTCGTTGCTGAAGAGTACAAGGCAAAGCTCAAAGAAAAGATAGAAAAATATCTCGGCGGAGTTGCCGTGGACGAGGGCAAACTGCTCACCGAAGTTGCGCTGTTTGCAGACAAGTCCAACATAGACGAAGAGCTTACAAGGCTTACCTCGCACATAGACCAGTTCAGGGATATATGCACGTATTCCGTGGTGGGCAGAAAGCTGGACTTTCTCATTCAGGAATTCAACCGCGAAACCAATACCATCTGCTCCAAGAGCAACGATATAGCCATAACGCGGTGCGGGCTTGAGCTTAAGAACGAGATAGAAAAAATACGCGAACAGGTACAGAACGTTGAATAAGGCAGTGAGAAACGTACTCGCAGTGATATCGGGCCCGTCGGGCGTGGGCAAGGGTACGGTGATAAAGAAGATGTTTTCCATGCGGCCCGACCTGGTGGAAAGCGTATCCTGCACCACAAGACAGCCGCGTGCAGGCGAGCAGGACGGAAAAGATTACTTTTTCGTAACCAGACAGCGCTTTGAAGAGATGATTTCCCGCGGGGAACTGCTGGAATACTCGGCGCACTTTGAAAATTACTACGGCACGCCCCGCGCGTTTGTGGAAAACACGCTCAAAACGGGCGACATCATACTGGAAATAGATGTGGACGGCGCGCTCAACGTAAAAAAGGCATACCCCTCGGCGGTGCTTATCATGATACTTCCGCCCAGCATGGAGGAGCTTGAACGCAGGCTTAAAGAGCGCGGCACGGAGAGCGACGAAAAGATAGCGCTCCGCATATCGCGCGCGGCATACGAGCTTGCGCAGAAGGATAAATACGACTACTGCGTGGTCAACGAAAGCGTTGACGGCGCGGCGGAACAAATACTTGAAATAATCGGCAAAGAAAAGGAGGTTTTACAATGATAAACAAACCCGCGGTGGATCAGCTTATAGCAAGACTTTCTGCTGACGGCCATCAGGCTTCGCGCTACGAACTGTGCGTAGTTGTGGCAAAGCGTGCGCGTCAGATAATAGAGCAGAACAACGGCAGGGAGCTGCCCAACAGAATGAAGCCCATAACCGTTGCCTGCAACGAAATTGCCTGCGGCAAGGTTATAAGCGCCAAAGACTGATTTTTGTGTATAAAAAAGCCCCGCGCGCCGCGCGGGGCTTAAAACGTTATGTATGCCGTCATACGGCGGAAAACTTACAGCGGTTGAGGCTTTTTTTCATATGTATGCCGAAGTGATAGTCGATATAGCCCACAGCAATGTGGATAAAATTTATGAATATTCCTGCGGCGAAGATGTAAAAGCGGGCAGTCGCGTAAAGGTGCCGTTCGGCGGCAGGGTGGTGGATGGCTTTATAGTCGGTCTTTCCGAAACCAGCGCCTACCCGCCCGAAAAGATAAAGCCGCTCTCCTATGTGTATGAAGAGCCGCCCGCTCTCGTGGAGGAATGTTTTTCGCTGATGAACGAACTTTCGGCGCGCTACCGCGTGCCCAAGGCCGTATGTTTAAGGCTGTTCGTTCCCGCGGAGATGCGCGCGGGCCGCGTGCACGAGGTGTATAAAAAGCTGGTAAGGCTGAGCGGAGCTGAAATTTCAGTTTCAAAATCGGCTAAAAAGCAGGCGGAATTTTTAACATATCTTTCAGATGAAGGGGAGGCGGAATACACTCTCTGCTGCGAAAAATTCGGCCGCGGCGCTGTCAATGCCGTGGTGGAAAAGGGCGGCGCGGAGCTCGTAAAGGTAAAAATCAACCGCACCCCGCTCGCCTTTGAAGGCAGAGAGCCTCCCAAACAGCTGACTCCCGCCCAGCTCGCCGCGCTGGCTTCGATAGAAAATTCCGATAAGACGGTGCAGCTTATACACGGCGTCACGGGCAGCGGCAAGACGGAAATTTACCTCAACGTGATAAGCCGTGCGCTCGAACAGGGCAAAACTGCAATCTTTCTGGTGCCTGAAATCTCGCTCACGCCGCAGATGTTCTCGCAGCTCAAACGCCGTTTCGGCGAAAAGGCGGCAATACTGCACAGCGGCCTTTCCGCGGGCGAGCGTTTCGACGAGTGGTGGAGGCTGAGAACGGGCGAGGCGCGCATAGCAATCGGCGCGCGCAGCGCAATATTTTCCCCTCTGGAAAACATCGGCGCGATAATAATTGACGAGGAGCACGATTCCTCTTATTTTTCCGAATCTGCGCCCCGCTACTCTACCATAGAGGTGGCGGAAATGCGCGCAAGGCGCAACGGTTGCAAGCTCATACTCGGCAGCGCCACCCCGTCGGTGGAAACGTATTCAAGGGCGGTTTCGGGCGAATATAATCTCATAACGCTCACGCAGCGAATAAACGGCAGACCGCTCCCGCACATAACCATAGCCGATATGCGCAGGGAGGTAAGGCGCGGCAACAACTCCGCGTTTTCGGCCGCTCTTCGCGAGGAGCTCAAGGACACGCTGGAAAGCGGCAACCAGGCAATAATTTTCCTCAACAGACGCGGCTATTCGCATACCGTAATCTGCCAGGACTGCGGCTACGCGCTCAAGTGCGAGCATTGCGACGTGCCTCTTGCCTACCATTCGGAAGAAAAGTGCTTAAAGTGCCACTACTGCGGCGCAAGGTACCGTCTGCCTTCGGCCTGTCCCGAGTGCGGCGGCCTGCATTTAAGGTACGGTGGCACTGGCACGCAGAGGGTGGTGGCGGAGCTCAGAGAACTGTTCCCCGCCGCGCGCATACTGCGCATGGATAACGATACCACCTCTGGCAAAGAGGGCCACTATAAAATTTTAAAGCAGTTCGGCGAAAAGAAGGCCGATATCCTCGTAGGCACGCAGATGATAGCCAAGGGGCACGACTTCCCCTCGGTCACGCTGGTGGGCATACTCGATGCCGATATGAGCCTGCACTTTTCAGACTACCGCGCGGGCGAAAGAACCTTTCAGCTGATAACGCAGGTATCCGGCCGCAGCGGCCGCGCGGGCGAGGCGGGCAAGGTTGTTCTGCAGACCTACTCGCCCGATAACTACATACTGCGCTTTGCGGTAAACTACGACTATATCGGTTTTTTCAAAAACGAAATTGCGCTGCGCAAGGCCACGCAGTTTCCTCCTTTTTCGCTCATATGCAGGGTAATGGTCACCGCGGAGGACGATGCTCCCGCGCTTGAGGCGCTCAAGGGCGTATATTTCGGCGCGGAGGACCTGCGCACGGCCAACCCTCAGGAGTTCATATTTTTGAATAAAATGCACTCGCCCATCAAAAAAATTCAGGGCCGCGTGCGCTATCAGGTGCTCATGCGCCTGCAGAGTGCGCGCCTTCTGCCGCGGATTTATGATCTGGCGGTGCGTTGCAGCAACTCTTCCGCTCTCGTGTACGTGGAAGAAAACCCTGTAAATCTCTCTTAAAAAATGTGGTAACGGGCGTTAGTTCGGCCATATGTGCCGACGAATTCAATTGCCCGTCTGTCCAGACAGTAAAAGTCTGCCTGGTGCAAAAGCTGAAAAAAATTTGCGTTGCAATCTGTTGCAACGGTACAAGAGGTATATTATGGCACAGAGATACGTGGTGCAGGTGGGCGATCCCATTCTGCGCAAAGTCTGCAAAGAGGTAAAAAATTTCGACGGGGAGCTTGCAAAGCTGCTCGACGACATGAAAACTACTGTACGCGCCGAGGACGGCGCAGGCCTTGCCGCACCTCAGGTGGGCGTTGACGCGCGCGCCGTGGTCGTGGACGTGGAGGAGGGCTTTTTCGAGCTTGTAAATCCCGTAATATACTACAGCAAGGGCGAACAGACGGGGCCCGAAGGCTGCCTTTCGGTAAAGGGCAAGCAGGGCATAGTCACCCGTCCCGACAAGGTAAAGGTGGAGTACCGCGACCGCAACGGCCGCAAGCATAAGCTGACGGCGGAAGGCTTTTTCGCCCGCGCCGTCTGTCACGAACTTGACCACCTTGACGGCATTCTCTACATCGATAAGGCCAGCAATATAGTAGATTTATCAGAGGATAAGTAATGAAAATTGTTTATGCAGGTACGCCGCAGTACGCGGTTGCACCCTTAAAGGCGCTTGTGGAAAACGGGTTCGAGGTAATCGCCGTAGTCACGCAGGAGGACCGTCCCGTCGGCAGGCGCGCGCGCCTCACTCCCCCGCCCGTAAAGCAGTACGCGCAGGAGCGCGGCATTCCCGTATACCAGTTTCATAAGATACGCGAGCATGTGGAGGAACTGCGCGCCATAGGCGGGGACATAATGTTCACCTGCGCCTACGGTCAGATACTCTCCCGCGCCGTGCTGGAAAGTTTTGCCCTCGGGGTGTGGAACGCCCACGCCTCGCTTCTGCCCGAATTCCGCGGCGCTTCGCCCGTTCAGTCGGCCATACTTGCGGGTAAAACGCAGACGGGCGTCACCATAATGAAGACGGAAGAAAAGCTTGACGCGGGCGACATTCTGCTTGTAAAGCGGTGCGACATTCTCCCCGGAGAAACTGCGGGCGAGCTTGCTGAAAAGCTCTCTTTACTCTCCGCGGAGGCGGTGTGCGAGGCCGCAAAAATGATAGAGGCGGGCGATAGCAACATACTGCTCCAGGATGACAGCGCGGCCACTTACTGCAAAAAGATAGCAAAGGAGGACGCCCGCGCAGACTTTTCTCAGTCTGCCGCAAAGGTATGCGCGCTTATCAACGCAATGAGCCCCTCTCCTGCAGCGTACGCAACTCTTGCGGGTGCGCAGGTAAACTTTTACCGCGCCTTTGAAGAACCCGAAGAGGACGGCACCTGCGGACAGGTTGTCCGTGCGGACAAGCGCGGCATTGTAATAAAGTGCGGCGGCGGCTGTGTACGCATAACCGAGGCGCAGTTTGCGGGCGGCAAGCGCCTTTCGGCGGCGGATATAGTCAACGGAAGAAAAATTTCGGCAGGGGATATATTTGAATAACCCGCTCACCGACCCCTATCTCGTACTCACCGAAGTGTATTCAAAGGGCGCCTATTTAAAGCAGGCGCTCGCCTCGGTGCCCGTAGAGCCTTTGAACCGCCCGCGCACTTCGCTTATTTGCTACGGAGTGCTTGAAAAAGATGTTTATTTAAGCTATATTATAGGGGCAAATTGTCAGAAACAGCCTAAAAGCTCCGTGCGGCTCATATTAAAAATTGCGCTTTATATGCTTGAATTTATGGGCAAGCACGACTATATGGTGGCCGACTGCGCGGTCGAACTCACAAAAAAACTGGGCAAAGGCGGCGCGGCGGGGTTTGTGAACGCCTTTCTGCGTTCCTATAAAATGCCGCCCCTTCCCGCAGGCGAAACCGAGCGACTGTCCGTTGCGGCCAGCGTTCCGCTGTGGCTTGCAAAGAGGGTGCGCCGCAGCTACAAATCGGAAGCGGAGGCCATACTCACCGCTCCCGCTCCCGGCGTGTGCGTGCGCTTTGAAAGTCACGAGGAGGAGTACCTCAAGGGCGAATACATAAATACGCCCTTCCCGCACACATATATATTCAAAAATTTTGTGCGCGACGAGGGGTACGACTTAGGCTTTTACACCTTCCAGTCGGTGGGTTCCGCGGCCATTTGTTCGGTAATATCCCCGTGCGAATGTCTTCTGGACGCCTGCGCCGCTCCCGGCGGAAAGAGCGTGCTGCTCTCCAAAAAGTGCGGCTCTGTCACTTCGGAGGAGCTGCATCCGCACCGCGCGGAGCTCATACAAAGTTACGCAAGGCGCATGGGCGCAAAAAATATTTCCGTAACGGTGGGGGACGCCTCGGTATTCAATCCCGAATTTGAAGGCAGGTTCGACTGCGTTCTGTGCGATGTTCCCTGTTCGGGTACGGGCGTAATCAACGAAAATCCCGATATAAAGCTGTTCAGAAAGGAGGAGGACATCGCCTCGCTCACCGCTCTGCAGCAGAAAATACTTTCAAACTGCGCGCGCTACGTAAAGGAGGGCGGCAGGCTGTACTATTCGACGTGCTCCATTCTGCCCGAGGAAAACGACAGCGCGGCCTTCGGTTTCATCTCCTCGAACCCGCAGTTCACGCTTGAAATTCCCGAGTGTGCGCTTCCTTCCCGCCGCACTAAATTCGGTCTGCAGTTTCTGCCGAACATATCCCTCGGCGCGGGTTTTTACGTCACATCATTTCAGCGGAAAGGTTAATTGACCCCCGCATATGCCTGAATTATGAAAGATATCATACAGAATTACAACTTAAGTCAGCTCACCGCTCTGGTTGCCGAAATGGGCGAAAAACCCTTCCGCGCAAAGCAGCTTTACTCGGGCATAATGCGCGGGCACAACATATCGGACATTCCCGCCCTGCCCGCCTCGTTCATAGCTGCCCTGCTTGAGCGGTTCGAGGACTGCACGCTGGAGATTGTAAAGACGCTCACCTCTGCCGACGGTACGGAAAAATATCTCTTCCGCCTTGCCGACGGCAACATAGTGGAGGGCGTTTTAATGAAGTACAAGTACGGCAACACGCAGTGCGTATCCACGCAGGTCGGCTGCCGCATGGGCTGCAAATTCTGCGCAAGCACTCTGGGCGGAAGAATAAGGGATCTTACTTCGGGCGAAATTCTTTCGCAGGTGCTCAAGGTCAACGCTCTGCACGGCGGCACTCCCGCCAAAAGGCAGGTCACAAACGTTGTGCTTATGGGCAGCGGCGAGCCGCTGGATAATTACGACAACGTGGTAAAATTCATACGCGATATGTCGGCGGAAGGCGGCATAAATATCTCCCCGCGCAACGTAAGCCTTTCCACCTGCGGACTTGTGCCTCAGATGTACAGCCTGGCGGAGGAGGGCCTGCCCGTCAACCTCACGGTGTCTTTGCACAACGTCACCGACGAGGAGCGCGCCCGCACGATGCCGATAGCCAAAAAATACAAGATTTCTGAAATTCTCGATGCCTGCACCAACTACTTCAACAAGACGGGCCGCAGGTATATCTTTGAATATTCGCTGATAGAGGGCGAAAACGCAGACGAGCGGCACGCCCGCGCGCTGATAACGCTGCTGAAGGGCCGCCCCTGTCACGTAAACCTCATACGCCTCAACGACGTAAAGGAGCGCAAACTGCTTGCCGCAAGCGAGCGGGGCGCGCAGACATTTTTAAAAATTCTCACCGATGGCGGACTTTCGGCAACGCTCCGCCGCCGCATGGGCGCGGATATAGGCGGCGCCTGCGGTCAGCTGCGTGCGGGTTATCTTGCGCAGCAATGACGCCTGAAAAAACCGAGCGCCGCGGTTTTGTGGTTTGCACGGTTTGGTCCCGATTGCCGCAGTGCGTTGCGGAATATTTTTCACCACTGCCGCTTGCGCGTTGGCTTATCCGCCAATGGAAAAGCCTGTCCGCGCATAATTTGCGGCGTATCTGTAAACAGCACCAAGGAGCTTTAATATGAATATAAAGATTGCACCTTCAATACTTTCTGCCGACTTCTCCCGAATGGGCGAGGCTGTAAAGCTGTGCGAGGAGAGCGGCGCCGACCTCATTCACTGCGACGTGATGGACGGTTCGTTTGTCGAGCCGATAACTTTCGGCGGACAGATGGTAAAGAGCATACGTCCCGCAACAAAACTGCCGCTGGACGTGCATCTCATGATAGAACACCCCAAAACGCAGATTAAGTTTTTTGCCGAGGCGGGCGCGGACATAATAACCGTGCACTACGAGGCGTGCGCAAAAATCTCTCCCGACTACCTTGCGGAGACGCTTGAGCTCATCAAATCTTACGGTGTGAAGTGCGGTGCGGTAGTCAACCCCGATGTGCCCGTGGAAAAAATATTCCCCGTGTTCCCCATGTGCGACATGGTGCTGCTCATGAGCGTGTTCCCCGGCTACGGCGGACAGAAGTTCATTACCTCCGTGCTCGATAAGATAAAGGCGGCGCGCGCGTATGCGCAGCAAATAGGCAAGGAGCTGGATATAGAGGTGGATGGCGGCATAAACTTCAAAACCGCGCCACAGGTGCTCGCGGCGGGAGCAAACGTGCTGGTTGCGGGTTCCGCGCTGTTCGGCGCGCCCGACTTCCGCGCGGCCGTGGCGGAGCTTAAAAGGCAATGAAGGGCATACTGCTCCTCAACGGCAGACCATACGGCGGCAGAATAGACGCCGAGGGCGCAAGGGTGTACTGTTGCGACGGAGCCTATGCCTGGGCCAAGGGCAAGGTAAAGATATATAAGAACATCGGCGACTTCGACAGCCTTAAAGAGCCGCCTTTTCCCTCTCCCGATGAAGTTTATCCCTCCGAAAAGGACTTTACGGACGGCGAAATAGCTCTTCGCCGAATGATAGACGACGGGATAGACGATATAACCGTTTACGGCGCGTTCGGCGGCAGGGAGGACCATTTTCTCGGCAATCTTCAGCTTTTGTACTATGCCTGCGCAAGGGGCGTTTCCATGCGCCTTGTTTCGGAGGACAGCATAATTTTTGCCGCCCGCAACAAAATAGAACTCGGCGGGTATGTCGGCAGAACGATATCGGTGTTTCCCTTTTCGGCGCCTCTGCATATACTGGAAAGCAGAGGGTTCAAATATTCCTATCCGCAGCAGATAGGTTACGGCGAGTGCCGCGGCGTATCTAACATAGTGCTTTCGGCTGAAGCTTCAATATCTCTGCGCGGGGAGGATACCGCCCTTGTAATAATCAATCTGGGGAGGGTGTGATATTGTCGAGGGGTAAAATAATAGTGGTGTGCGTAAAGCCGCCCAAACCCGTGCGCAAAATTTTAAAAATGTTTGTGCGCAGCTGAATAATCAGTGCAAGGGCGCCCCGCGCGGAAATCTTTCCGCGCGGGGCGCCCTTTTTAAGTCCGATTTACCTTTGCGTCCGCGTAATATGCGTTGCAAAGTTTTATTGTTGTCAAGTAGCTGTAAAATGCAATATTTCCGCAAAATTATGCAAAGTTTTATTGTAAAATATGCGCCGTTGCCGTTTATCTGTTTTAAAGCGGCTTTTTTCAGCTGCGGCCGGTCCGCGGTCATTGCCCGGTCGCATTCATTGCTGAGCCGCGTTAATTGCGCGGCCGCGGCGGGCTGTCCGTTTTTTTCTGCAATGCGCCCTGTTCAATCCGCATTCTCCCCAAAGGTATAAAAAGTCCCCGCGCCGCAAAAATTATGAGCGGGGCAGGGCATTCAAGGGGTAAAATTGTAAGCCTTAAAATGTGTAAAAAGGCGGCAAAAATTTATAGCAAAAAAACAGCGGACGGCTTTTGCCGCCCGCGTACAAGCCGCATTTTAAGTTACGGTCAAAGCAAGGGGTTAAGCCCTTTCAACGGTCTTCATGCACCTGGCACAAACATAACCCGTAACAGCCTTGCCGTTTGCATCTATATAGCTTATTTTCTGCACGTTGGCCTTAAAAGTTCTTCTCGTTCTCCTCTTGGAGTGGCTTACGTTGTTGCCGGAAGTCTGGCCCTTACCGCATACGCTGCAAACTCTTGACATAAAATTTAACACCTCCGTGGTGGAATTTACTTAAATGATTTACCCGTGACGCCTCAAAAAGGCATACCGATAAAAAGCCGCTTCTCAAAAACGGCTATACTAATATAGCACCCCTTTTAAAAAAAATCAATCAAAAACCGCGGCAAAATGCAAATTTTTTTGTCTGTGTTAAAAAATAAACTCTCTTTGCGGCTATTTTATGTAACAATTTTCGGGTAAAGGCTTGCAAAATGCTGCCAAATGGTATAGAATAACATAGACAGGAGATATTATGTCAGTCAACACAAGTAACGTTTACGGTAAAATTTCAATATCAGACCAGGTTCTCGCCAAAGTGGCGGAGTACGCCGCGCTGGAGTGTTACGGCATTGTGGAACTCGTATCCCGTCGGTTCAAGGACTCGCTTTCCGAACTTTTCAAAAAGAAGTCCGCGGCCGGCAAGGGGATCAGGGTCGTAACCAGCGGCGACAGAATCTATATAGACGTGTACGTCATCATAAAGTACGGCGTTTCGATAAATGCCGTTGCAGAGGCGCTCAAAGAGGGAGTAAAGTATAAGGTGGAGCGCTTTTCGGGTATGATAGTCGATACGGTAAACGTCAACATAATGGGGGTCAAACTCTGACCTCCGCACTTTTGTCGCGCCCTTAGAAATTAAGGACGCCTTTTGACCTTTGAGGAGTAGTATGCAGAAAGTCATCAACAGCACCGATTTCAGAAAGATGGTTGCAACCGGTGCCAGAATGTTAGAAATAAACAGGGCAAAAGTGGACGCCCTGAACGTATTCCCCGTGCCCGACGGCGATACGGGTACGAATATGTCGCTCACCATGCAGTCGGCCATCTCGGAGATGAATGCCTGCTCGTCCAACCGTTTCGAGGAGATTTGCGACGCCGTATCCAAGGGCGCGCTTCGCGGCGCGCGCGGCAACTCGGGCGTTATAACCAGCCAGATTTTCCGCGGTATCTGTTCCGTTGTGAGAGAGAGCAAGCAGGGCTTTGATACCAAGACGTTTGCAAAGGCGCTTGAAGCGGGCACAAAGGTAGCTTACAGCGCCGTATCCAAACCCAAGGAAGGCACCATACTCACCGTCGTGAGAATGATGAGCGAGGCGGCGCCCAAACTTGCGGGCAAGAACAAAGATTTCGTAGACTTTTTCACCGCGCTGATAGCAGTCGGCGACGAGGCGCTTGCAAAGACGCCCGAACTTCTGCCCGTGCTCAAAAAGGCGGGCGTCGTGGACAGCGGCGGCGTAGGCCTCATGACGATAATGCGCGGTTTCCTCGCGGCTGTATCGGGCGAGGACATCGGCACGGACGACATTCCCACCGACGCCCAGCAGACCAAGAAGGAAGCTGACTTCGGCGACAATTCGGATATAATAAACCTCGACCTCGGCGAAATAGAATTTGCCTACTGCACGGAATATTTCATAATTCACCTCAAGCAGATGACCACGCTTGCGGACATAGATAAGCTCAAGGAAAAGCTGATGCAGATAGGCGACAGCGTAATCTGCATAGGCGATCTGGAACTTGTAAAGGTGCACGTGCACACCAATACGCCCGGCATTGCGCTCTCCTACGCGCTCGAACTGGGCGAACTGGACAGAATAAAGATAGAGAACATGCTTGAAGAGAACCGCCAGCTCAAGGCCAAGCTGGAGGCTGAGAAGAAGGAGATGGGCATGCTTGCCATCTGCTCGGGCGAGGGACTTGCGGAGATATTCAAGGACCTTATGTGCGACCGCGTGATAGAGGGAGGCCAGACAATGAACCCCTCCGCGCAGGATATAGCCAGCGCCGTGCAGAAGATAAACGCGTCCAACGTGTTCGTATTCCCCAACAACTCCAACATAATACTCGCGGCCGAGCAGGCAAAGGACCTTGTAAGCAACCGCACCATACACGTGATACCCACAAAGAACGTGCCCCAGGGCTTTGCGGCGGCGCTTGCGTTCAACCCCGAAAGCTCTGTAGCCGTGAACAAGACCAATATGACCCACGCCATAGACAACGTTGCGGCAGGCATGGTGACGTACGCCGTGCGCAACACCACTATGAACGGCTTCAAGCTCAAAGAGGGTGACATAATCGGTCTGGACAACAAAAAAATTCTTGCCAAGGGCAGTTCGATAGACGAGACCACTCTCAAACTTATCGAGGCGCTTAAAAACGACGACCACGAAATGATAACGCTGTACTACGGTGCGGACGTCAAGGAAGAGGACGCCGAGGCGCTCGCCGCCAAGGTTTCCGAAAAGTTCCCCGAATGCGACGTGGACTTCCACTACGGCGGTCAGCCCGTATACTACTATCTGGTCAGCATGGAATAAAACGGAAAACAATTGCAAATTGACATACGAGGGGAAAGGCACAGTCTTTCCCCCTTTGATTTTAAACGGAAACTGCGCGGAAAATGAAACTTACGGAACTCAAGTACATCTCGGAAAAGCGGGAAAAAGATTTCAATAAACTGGGCGTGTTCACGTGCGAGGACCTCGTGCGCCTTTACCCGCGCGATTTTCTGGACCTGACGCAGGTTTCGCTGATAACGGGGGTGGAACACAACGCGCAGGCGCTCATCTCGTGCGAGGTACTGAACGCCGAATTCAACCGTTTTGCGCGCAGACCGTACGTAAAGGCGCTGTGCCAGCAGAGCGGCTGCATATTCAACGCCGTGTGGTTCAATCAGCCGTACGTAATCCAGAAGCTCAAGCCGGGCAGATATCTCTTTTACGGCAGGGTGCAGAACAGGTACGGCATGGGCGCGTCTATGGTCAACCCCACATTTGAACCTGCCGACAGCAACAAAAATTTAAAGGGCATAATACCCGTGTACCCGCTTGCGGGCGGGCTCACGCAGAGGGTGGTGCGCGATTCCGTGCGCCAGGCGCTTGCCAAGGTTGCGCCCGTATCGCTCATACCCGAGGGGTTGCGCGAAAAGTACGGCCTTTCGCCCCTTTCGCAGAGCTACGCAAAACTGCATATGCCGCAGTCGCAGGAGGACATAAAGCGCGCCTCGGCGCGCATAGCGCTGGAGGAGTACTTTCTGCTCGTTTCGGCGTTCCGCGTGATAAAGGGTTACGGCGCAAAGGTGCGGCTCAACGAGTACTCCGTCACCGAGCGTCAGACGGCCGACTTCATTGCGCGCTTTCCGTTCAGCTTTACGGCGGGGCAGCTCTCCGCCGTGCGCGAAATATACGACAACCTACATTCCCCGTCGCAGATGAACAGACTTCTGCAGGGCGACGTGGGCAGCGGCAAGACGGCCGTTGCGCTCACGGGAATGTACATGGCGGTAAAGTCGGGCTATCAGGCGGCAATGCTAGCGCCCACGGAAGTGCTCGCCCGCCAGAACTTCGCGCTCATTCAGCGGTACTTTCCCGACTTCGAGGCCTGCCTTCTGGTCGGCTCCACGCCCGCGGCGGAAAAGAGGGAGATAAAGTC
This sequence comes from Candidatus Coproplasma excrementavium, assembly GCA_018715195.1. Taxonomy (GTDB): domain Bacteria; phylum Bacillota; class Clostridia; order Christensenellales; family Borkfalkiaceae; genus Coproplasma; species Coproplasma excrementavium. The sequence goes on from DVMA01000007.1 coordinate 15,816, forward strand.
GCGGCTTAAAAAGGGGGAGGCGGCCATAGTCTGCGGCACTCACGCCGTCATTCAGAAGGACGTGGCGTTCAGAAATCTGGCCTTTGTCGTATGCGACGAACAGCAGAGGTTCGGCGTGGCGCAGAGGGCTTCGCTCTCGGAAAAGGGCGAGGGGTGCGACGTGCTCATAATGTCGGCTACGCCCATCCCCAGGACGCTTTCGCTCATATTCTACGGCGACCTGGATATAACCACCATAAAGGATAAACCCGCGGCGCGCCAGGAAATTTCCACTTCGATAATTCCCGAATCGAAGTACGGCGACATGCTCGCTTACATCGCCGAGCAGACAAGACAGGGGCGGCAGGCCTACTTCGTATGTCCCAAGATTGAGGGCGACGACGAGGGCACCGTTATGTCGGTCACCGAGCTGTACGACGACCTCTCCTCTAAGATGCGCGGCGTGCGGCTGGCGCTTCTGCACGGCAGGATGAAGGAGGCGGAAAAGAACGCCGTAATGACCGATTTCAAGGCGGGCCGCTACGACTGTCTTGTGTCCACCACGGTAATAGAAGTGGGCGTGGACGTGCCAAACGCCACAATTATGGTTATATACAATGCCGAAAGGTTCGGCCTTTCGCAGCTGCACCAGCTCCGCGGCAGAGTGGGACGCGGCTCGCAGAAGAGCTACTGTTTTCTGCTTATGGGTTCGGATACGCCTCAGGCGCGCGAGCGGCTTTCGGTCATAAAGAACAATTCGGACGGTTTCCGCATAGCCGAGGCCGACCTCGAACTGAGGGGAGGCGGCGACTTCATGGGAACCCGCCAGAGCGGGCGCGTGCTCTCGGAGATAAAGAATTTAAAGTTCCCCGCAAGCGTAATATTCACGGCCAAGGCCATCTCGGACGAGGCCTTTTCCGGCGCGTACGATACGGGCGCGCTAAGGCGTGCGGCAATGGAAAAATACAAAAAACTGGAAGACGTAGTGCTCAACTGAAATTGCGTAGCAAGGGACGGCGCAGCGACTAAAAATCGGGTATTGACAAACGCGCGCATATCTGTTATAATGGCAGGAAATAAGTTTTACTTTAACCGCAGAGGTGTCATTATGGAAAATGTAGGAAATCTTCAGTCATACAGAAAGGGAGTAAAGCTGCTGGACGCAACCATGCGCGACGGCGGCATCGTCAACTCCTTCTATTTCAAGGACGATTTCGTAAAGGCACTCTATGCGGCCAACATAGCCGCGGGCGTGGACATAATGGAGTTCGGCTACAAGGTGTCCAAAAAGATGTTCGATACGTCCAAGTTCGGCAAGTGGAAGTTCTGCGACGAGAAGGATATCCGCGCAATCGTGGGCGAAAACAAGTCCGATATGCTTATAAGCGTAATGTCGGACGTGGGCAGGGTGGACCTCAAGGAGGAAGTTATTCCCAAAAAGGAATCGGTCATCGATATGTACCGCATAGCCACCTACGTGCACCAGGTGCCCGCCGCCGTGGAGATGGTGGAGTACTGCGCCAAAATGGGTTACAGAACAAGCTGCAACGTTATGGCTGTATCCAAGACGCAGGAAAACAGTCTGAGGCAGGCATTGGAAATAATCGGCCAGTCCCCCGCGGAAGTAATGGTAATCGTTGACAGCTTCGGCGCGCTGTACCCCGAAGAGGTGCGCAGAATATGCGACATATACATGGACGTTGCGGCAAAGTACAACAAGCAGGTGGGCATACACGCGCACAACAACCAGCAGCTTGCGTTCGCCAACACCATAGAGGCGTGCGCAAAGGGCGTCAACTACCTGGACGGCACCGTCTGCGGAATGGGCAGGGGCGCTGGCAACTGCTTCACGGAGGCGCTTTTGGGCTTCCTTAAAAATCCCCGCTACAAAATGGAGCCCGTGCTCAAATTCATACGCGAGTACATGAACCCGCTCGCAAAGGAGGTACGCTGGGGGTACGATACGGCTTACCTTCTCACGGGGCTGTACAACGTCCACCCGTACGCGGCAATAGACTTCATCAAGGCGAACAGGGACGACTATGAAAACTTCATACAGGAAATTTTAGGCATAGACTGAAAACATATCCCGTCCGCAAGGGCGGGAATTTTTTTGCCTTATTATATTAAGGTAAGGAGGCAGCTTTTCTGATGTGCCCGTTTAAAGCGTTAAAGCAAAAAATTTACAAAAAGGCGTTAAAAGCGCCGCAAAAGCCGTCCGCGGACAAAATTTTACGTATTTTTCTTGACAAAACTATATACATTTGATAAAATAGCCATTGCTGTTATGGTTAACTTGGGTCGTTATGCTCAAAGGTAACCGAAAGCGGCAGAAAAACAGTCCTTTTTTTCGTATTTTATTAAGGGGTAATACGGATTAAAGATATATTCCGCAGGCCATATTCGGCCGAGTAAAACAAGGAGGATATACAATGCCCACAATCAATCAGCTTATAAAGCATGGCAGGGAAAAGCAGATTTACAAGTCCAAGTCCCCCATACTTGATAACTGCCCTCAGAAGCGCGGTGTGTGCCTTTCGGTTACCACCACTACGCCTAAAAAGCCTAACTCCGCTATAAGAAAGATTGCCCGTGTGCGCCTTACGAACAAGCAGGAAGGTACCGTATACATTCCCGGCGAAGGCCACAACCTTCAGGAGCACTCTTCCGTACTCATCCGCGGCGGCAGGGTTAAGGATCTGCCCGGCGTACGTTATCATATCGTGCGCGGCGCTCTCGATACCGCCGGCGTTGCAAAGCGCAAGCAGGCTCGTTCCCGTTACGGCGCAAAGAAGCCCAAGGCTTAATGTAAGGCGGCAGGCCGCCTGAAAAAAACAAAATAATCGCAACCCTACTTGTTTCGGAATATATCGTCCCCTTAACCGATAGAGTAGGCAGTATTCGTCGCAGCACACATCGTGTACGGACGGAGAAGGATTGCTACCGCGGCATTGTCCGCGGCAAGTGACAGCTTATTTAGAGATCGCGTTATGCGGAGATCTCACATTAAGGCAAGCCCTTAAAAAAATAAAAAAAGGAGATAAGTTATGCCCAGAAGAGGTAACGTTCCCAAGAGGGACGTGCTGCCCGATCCCGTGTACAATTCCAAGGTTGTGACAAAGCTCATCAACCAGATAATGTACGACGGCAACAAGGGTACGGCACAGAATATCGTTTACGATGCGTTCAAAATCATGTCTGAAAAGCTCGGACAGGACGCAATGGATATATTCAATCAGGCAATGAACAACATCATGCCCGTATTGGAAGTTAAAGCAAGGCGCGTAGGCGGTGCCAACTATCAGGTGCCTATGGAAATCAGGCCCGAAAGAAGGCAGACGCTTGCAATCCGCTGGCTGGTTCTCAACACCAGAAAGCGCTCCGAAAGGGGTATGAGCGCAAAGCTCGCCGCTGAACTCATGGACGCTTTCAACAACACCGGCGGTACCGTGAAGAAGAAGGAAGATACGCACAGAATGGCAGAAGCCAACAAGGCGTTCGCTCACTTCAGATTCTGATAAAGTCGGGAGTAACATATGGCAAGAGAATACGATTTACTGCACACCCGCAATATCGGCATTATGGCCCATATCGATGCGGGCAAGACAACTACTACCGAACGTATACTTTACTACACCGGCAGAACTCACAAAATCGGTGAAGTTCACGATGGTCAGGCCACCATGGACTGGATGGTTCAGGAACAGGAGCGCGGCATTACCATAACTTCCGCAGCAACCACCTGCCACTGGATTCGTACCGGCAAGACCAAGGCCGATGAGTGCCGTATAAACATCATCGATACCCCGGGACACGTTGACTTCACCGTAGAAGTTGAACGTTCGCTCCGCGTACTCGATGGCGCAATCGCAACTTTCTGCGCAAAGGGCGGCGTTGAACCCCAGTCCGAAACCGTATGGCGCCAGGCTGATAAGTACAAGGTTCCCCGCATTGCGTATGTAAATAAGATGGACATCAACGGTGCCAACTTCGAGCGCGCCGTAAAGATGATGAGGGAGAGGCTCAACGCCAACCCCGTTCCCATCGAACTGCCCATCGGCAAGGAAGCAACCTTCCGCGGCATAGTAGACCTCATCGAAATGAACGCCGAAATCTACGATTCCGATGACGGCAAGCAGTATCATAAGGACGAAATTCCCGCCGATATGAAGGCCGAGGCCGAAGAAATGCACATGAAGGTCATGGAAGCCGCAGCCGAAGGCGACGACGAACTCATGGAAAAGTTCCTCGAAACGATGGAACTCACCCCCGACGAGATAAGAAAGGGCCTCAGAAAGGCTACCATAGCCATGAAGGTGTGCCCCGTTCTCTGCGGTTCGTCCTATAAGAACAAGGGCGTTCAGATGCTTCTGGACGCAGTCATAGACTTCCTTCCCTCCCCCGTGGACGTTGACCACGTAAAGGGCATCAACCCCAAGACGGGCGAAGAGGAAGAGCGCAAGACCGACGACGAAGAGCCTTTCGCAGGCCTTGCATTCAAGATTGCAACCGACCCCTTCGTGGGCAGGCTTGCATATTTCAGAGCATACTCGGGCGTGCTTGAAAGCGGCTCGTATGTATACAACTCCACCAAGGGCAAGAGGGAGAGAGTTGGTCGTCTCGTTCAGATGCACGCCAACACCCGTACCGAAATCCCCAAGGTTTACTCGGGCGATATCTGCGCCATCGTAGGTCTCAAGGACACTACCACGGGCGATACGCTGTGCGATGAAGACCATCCTATAGTTCTCGAGCAGATGACCTTCTCCGACCCCGTTATTCAGCTCTCCATAGAGCCCAAGACCAAGGCCGGCCAGGAAAAGATGACCATGGCGCTCATCAAGCTCGCAGAAGAGGACCCCACCTTCAAGACCTACACCGACCAGGAGACCGGCCAGACCATTATAGCAGGTATGGGCGAACTCCATCTGGATATAATCGTAGACCGTCTTTTAAGAGAGTTCAAGGTTGAAGCAAACGTAGGCGCGCCTCAGGTTGCATACCGCGAAACCTTCAAGCAGGCAGTCGATGCCGAAGGCCTCTACAAGAGACAGTCCGGTGGTAAGGGCCAGTATGGTCACTGCAAAATCCACCTCATTCCCGGCGAACCCGGTTCGGGCTATGTATTTGAAGACCTCACCGTCGGCGGTTCCATTCCCAAGGAATATATCCCCGCAATCGACAAGGGCATTCAGGGCGCAGCCAAGAACGGTTTCCTTGCAGGCTATGAAGTCGTTGACTTTAAAGTACAGGTTTACGATGGCAGCTACCACGAAGTAGACTCCTCCGAAATGGCATTCCAGATTGCAGGTTCCATGGCGTTCAAGAACGGTATGGAAAAGGCAAAGGCCGTTCTGCTTGAGCCCATCATGAAGGTAGAAATCATCACCCCCGATGACTACTTCGGCGATATAATGGGTAACGTAACTTCCCGCCGCGGTACCATCGTCTCCACGGATGACCGTGCAGGCGCAAAGGTAGTCGATGCAGAAGTTCCCCTTTCCGAAATGTTCGGCTATGCAACCGACCTTCGTTCCCGCACTCAGGGTCGTGGTCAGTTCACAATGCAGTTCGACCACTATGCCGAAGTACCCAAGTCCGTAGCCGAAAAGGTTATAGGCGAAAGGTCCAAGAGGAACAACGGCTGAAATGCAAAGCTTTAAAGGCTGCTCGGGCGCGTTTTGAGCCGTGTTTGAATTGCAGCTGAAAAGTTTATAAAAAGATACAGGCATACGCCGCAACAAAAGCGGCGTATGTATAAAAATTTTTCAAATACAACGCTTTTTTGATTGTATTTTTAAAATTTTTAATATATAATGTTAAAGTACCCCAAAGGGTGAAAAAGCAGCAAATTGAAATGATAGATAGCTGCGTCGCCCGCAAAAACGGGCAAAAGTTATCGTTTAAATAAAAATTTAAAGGAGAAAACAAAAATGGCAAAGGCTAAGTACGACAACAGCAAGCCTCACGTTAACATCGGCACTATCGGCCACGTTGACCACGGCAAGACCACTCTGACCGCAGCTATCACTATGGTAATGGCGTGCAAAGGTCAGGCTCAGAAAATGAGATACGACGAAATCGATAAGGCACCTGAAGAGAAGGCGCGTGGTATAACGATAAACACCGCGCACGTTGAATATCAGACCGACAAGCGCCACTACGCGCACGTTGACTGCCCGGGACATGCCGACTACGTTAAGAACATGATCACC
>DVMA01000055.1 GCA_018715195.1 Candidatus Coproplasma excrementavium
ACTTCCAGAAATCCTTCAAATTCGCCGGCGACTATTCCGTCTATGCTGACATTTACCGCCGCCTTTTCCTTATTGAAGAATAATTTAAGCTCCGACCCGCCCGAAAAGACTATCGGCCGCGAATGCAATGAATGCGCGCACAGCGGCGTAAGAATGAACGCGTTGAGATCGGGAGTAAGCACAGAGCCGCCCGCCGCCAGCGAATAAGCCGTAGACCCCGTCGGCGTACTTACAATTATGCCGTCAGACAGATAGTTGTCCACCAACGAGCCGTCTATCGTGGCTGCAAGATTTATCGTGTTGCTGTACTTATTTTCGTATATGCTGCGATGAATGACCAGGTCGTTTAAGGCAATGTACTCCTTTCCGTTGAACTGTACATTCAGCATCATTCTCTTTTCGGTTTTATAATTGCCGCTGCATAAAAGGTTTACCGCTTCATCCAGTTTCTCCTGCTCGAATTCGGCAAGAAAACCCATATGCCCGTAATTTATGCCCATTATTTTTATGCCGCGGTGGGCACAATCTGCCGCAACCGTGAGTATTGTACCGTCACCGCCCAGAACCATTAAAATTTCAATGCCGTCGAGCGCATCGGGTTCGGTTACCGCCGTGCAGCTTATGCCGCATTCTGCAAGTTTTGCCCTTATTTCAGCCACAAGGTCAACATAGTCGGGCAGATATTTTTTGTTAAAGTATATCCCCACATTCATAACAAGTTTATTATACAACCTTTTATGCAAATATGCAATAAAGTCCGCTAAAAAAAATGCGGACTTTTTATAAATATTTATATAATTGCAAGTTTATGCGCGGCATTCGGTCGTCCGAAAGCCATAATTTTACAGTTTTACGCCCGAAATAAGTGTGTTGAACGGCACAGCTTTGCCGCCCTTCACAAGCATTGCGATATACTCGGTATTTTTCCCCTTACGCTCTGGCGCGCAGGTAAGTTTTATCGGCGCGAGATTGCAGGAAATGCTGTAATCATAAATCTTTTTAAGTATGGACTTATGCTTATCTGCCCCGCGCACAATTCCGTTTTTGCCTACATTCCTGCTTTCGCACTCGAACTGAGGTTTTATCAGCGCAAGCACGCATTTTCCTTCGCCAAGGGCGGCCGAAACGCCGTCTAATATGTATGTGAGCGAAATGAAACTCACGTCGATTGTAATTCCGTCCAGCTCTTCGGAAAACATCTGCTTTGTAAGTCCGCGAGCATTGAACCCGTCTATTACCACGACATTTTTTTCAAGCAGACTCTTATCAAGCTGGCTTTCGCCTACGTCAATGCAGTAAACCTTGCTCGCGCCCGCTTTGAACAGACAATCTGTAAAGCCGCCAGTGCTGGCGCCCACATCGGCAAAAACTTTGCCGCGAACATCGTACGAAAAATCGGCGAGCGCCTTTGCAAGTTTATAGCCGCCCGCCGAAACGAAAGTAGTCTCTTCGTGCAGAATCTGCACATCGTCGTCCTCTTTCACTTCATATGAGGGCGACTTCGCAACGCCGTTGACTCTGACGGCACCGCGCTCAATCGCCGCGGCGGCCTTGTTGCGCGAACCGAACTGCGGCGTAAGATATTTATCAAGTCTCATACAGATTTAACTATGTACTCCGCGATATCGGAAACTTTAAGTCCGTAATCGTCCATAAGTTCATCCACTCCGCCTTGCTCGATAAATCTGTCCTCATAGGCGAAGTTTTTGACTTTCTTGTCACTCTCTGAAAAATAGCTGCTGATAAGCGAGCCGAAACCGCCTGCGAGCATATTGTCCTCAACGGTGATAACCGTATGCTCTTCAAGCGAGGCCAGCATAGCCTTATCAAGCGGTTTGACAAAACGTGCGTTTACAACCTTTGCCTTTACGCCGCGCTTTTCTGCAAGAACTGCGGCATCGAGAGCGCGTGAAATTGCGCGTTCGCCGCAGGCAAGAATGACCACCCTGCCATCACCGTCCGACAGTTTTTCCCACGTGCCGACAACAACTTTTTTGACATCACCGAAACGGTGAGTGCATGCCCTGGGATATCTTATCGCAAGAGGTGCGCCGAAATCCGCGCTTAATTCAAGCATGGCGGCAAATTCCTCGGTATCCCGCGGCACAGCTATCGTAAGATTGGGGATAAATGACAGGAATGAAAGGTCAAACACACCCTGGTGCGTCTCTCCGTCGGCACCCGATATGCCCGCCCTGTCAATGCAGAGCGTAACGGGCAGATTCTGGCTGCAGATATCTATTATTATTTCGTCAAAAGAACGCTGAAGAAACGTGGAATATACGGCATAGTAGGGTTTTAACCCCTGCGCCGCCATAGCCGCACAGAGAATTGTGGCATGCTCTTCGCATATGCCTACATCCACCGCCCTCTCGGGGAATTTTTCAAAGAAAGGCGCAAGCCCAAGACTGCCAGTCATTGCGGCGGTGACAGCCACTATTTTATTGTTTCTTTCGGCAAGTTCGCACAGCTTCTTGCCGAGTATAGCGGAATATTCAACCGTTTCGGCCGCGGGTTTGCCGCCTATGCCGTGAGTAGCTTCGGGATTTTCTTCACAAAAGCTGTAACCCTTGCCCTTTTTGGTGAGCACGTGAAGAATTACCGAACGGTCTTTCAGTCTGGGTTTTATTTTTTGCAGAACGTCAATCATGCAGGCAAGGTCATTGCCATCGTATACGCCGTCATATTCAAAACCGAAGCGTTCAAAAATGCCCGCACGGCGCGTCTTATGATACTGCTCTTCCGCATCGGCGCTGAGCACTTCGAGATATTCGTGCATGCTTCCCACGGTGGGCGAAATTGACATGCCGTTATCGTTTATAATGACAAGTATGTTGGTGCCGAGCGGTTTAAGAGAGTTGAACGCCTCGTAGACAAGGCCGTTGTTGAATGAGCCGTCGCCTATAACTGCGATGACGTCGTAGTCGCCGCCCTCAAGGTCGCGCGCCTTTGCAATGCCGAGCGCCGCCGAAACGGAAGTACCTGCGTGTCCGGTGTTGTAACAGTCATACTCGCTCTCTTCGCGCTTGGGAAAGCCTGAAAGGCCGCCGCGCTTTCTGAGCGTGGCAAACCCGCTCTCCCTACCCGAAAGCAGTTTGTGCGTATAGCACTGATGTCCCACATCAAAAATTATTTTATCTTTGGGAAAATCGAACACGTAGTGCAGCGCCACGGTGAGTTCCACCATTCCGAGATTGGAAGAAAGGTGTCCGCCGTTTGTCATTACGGAACGAATTATTTTTCCTCGCAGCTCTTCGCACAGAGCGGAAAGCTGTTTTAAACTTAAAGTTTTAAGCTCGGCGCCGTTTAAATCTTCTGACATTTACTCCCCTTTCAAGGTTTACTTTTCCTTTACGAAAAAGGTTGTAAACCGTGCAAATCCGAACGCAATTTTGCTGTTATACTTAATCGAAAAGGGCTTGCCGAACGCCTTTCCGCCGACAGTAAGCGCACTTATTACGGCGCTTATCATTATGGATATGACCATGCCCTGAATTGAATCGTTGACTATGAAATAGCCCGCGAGCACGGCGCCCGCCGAGCCGCTGACTATGCCGCAGATATCACCGATGACATCGGAGAAGATGCTGCCTATCTTTTCGGCATTGCGGCAGAATGCCACCGCACGCTTTGCTCCGCGTATCTTGCGCGAGGCCATGGCGTTGAACCCTTCGGCACTGCACGAAACGACCGCGTTGGCAATGATGTCGCACCCGATATTGAGCACAAGCAGTACCACAAGCACCGCTATGCAGACATAGATGGGGCTGTCGTTGACGGCAATCTCCGTCAGCAGACTGAAAAGTACGCTGAGCACAAAGGAAAGAAAGAGCACAATAAGACCCCAGCTGAGCCAGGCGGGTATGCGCTTTTTCTTTTTGCCCTTACGTTTTTTGTCCGCACCCTTTACGGCCTGATGGCGAGGCTGTGTCTTTTCCTCTTCGAAAGATATTTCGCTCAATCCGCCGCGCTTATCGCGGGAATTTTCACCGTCTTCACAGGCGGCAGAATGTTTACACACGGAACTTTCGCCGCCCTCTGAAGCCTTGTTTTCGTCCTTTGCACGGCTGCGTTCCTCAGATTCAGTCTTATGTTTATCGGAAGAAACTTGTGCGCCCTGCGCACCGTTTCCTCCATCTCCGTCCGAGGACTTCGGAGCAGAGTTCAGATTATTTTCCATATTATCCTGCTTAAAAAAATACGCACAAGTTAATTGTGCGTAAAAAGTAAATATTGCAGTGGCTTATATTAAATAAACTTTGCGGCTTTAGGTTCGGTAGGATTTCCCCCGCGCCCGCTTCCCGTCACCGAAGAAGCAGTTTCCTTTTAAGGGCACGGACGCACAGTTGCCTTGCGCGTAACCGAATCGCCACTGAGTCCACACCGTAATCTCTAATACACTGACAGTCTAGAAGCTTTCCTTGACAGTTGATGCAGGGTTTATCCTCTTTTGCAAAACAGATTTCAAACAGCGATAGCATCCGCAACGTGGCCGCGTTTTGGTCGCTTTGTTCTGTTATCCGCCGATTTCACTCAAGGCAGGCTACTCTGTGCCGAGCTTGCGCCCGGCAGCAGGTGTATCCGCAAACGTGTCTGCGGCCTCCGCGGTAAATGGGTTGGCTGTCATATGCCATTATGCAGTTCCCATAAACCTTTACTCCCAGCACCCACCCGCTTTTGGGCAAAGCAAGCAGATACCAGAAACTTCATAGATATGCCCTACGACGGTCTTTTACCCCCGTCTTCACATCCGCAACATCTGACTAGAATACTGCGCCACTCAATATTACAATTATTATATTAGCACATCGGCAAAAAAATGTCAAATAAAATTTTTCAGGCTTCCCTGTACCTCACAAAGTTGACAATATCGCGCAGGAACTGCGTATCGCCGTCTATGCCCTCAAGTATGCCCAGGCACCTCGAACACATTATGTCGGCCAGCACGCGGCACTGGTCCACGCCGTAAAATGTTACATATGTGAGTTTGTTCTCGTCCTTGTCCTTGCCCGCAGTCTTTCCCAGTTTTTCAAACTTGCCCTCTTCGTCGAGAACGTCGTCCGTGAGCTGGAACAGTCTGCCGAGGTCCTCGCCGAACTGTCTGAGTTCGGGAAAGTATCTGCCGCCAGCAAGAATGGCAGGCACGGCCGTTGCGGCGGATATGAGCTTGCCCGTCTTGTTCTTTACTATGAAATCAAGGATATCTGCGTCCTTTATTCCCTTTTCGGCGCTGTACAAATCGGCCGACTGACCCGCTATCATGCCCTTTACGCCCGCACAGTCGCACATAAACTTGGCGGCGTCGGCAAACAGCTTGCCGTCCTCGCAGCGTTCAAAGAGCATATAGTATGCGGTATTGAGAAGTCCGTCTCCCGCAAGCACGGCGTTGCCCGCGCCGAATACCTTATGGTTGGAAGGTCTGCCGCGACGGTAATCGTCGTTATCCATTTCGGGAAGATCGTCGTGAATGAGCGAATAGGTGTGTATAAGCTCAAGCGCAAGCGCATAGTCCTCCACACCGCACTCGTTTGCGCCGACAAGGTCGGCCGAGGCAAGCATAAGCACGGGACGGAAACGCTTGCCACCGCTCTTTAAACTGTATTTTATGCTCTCATCCAGAATTTCGGGCTTGCAGCGCGTATCTGAATAGAATTTTTCAATACGTGCCTCTACCCGGGTGAGATATTGCCCGTATTTTTCTTTATAGTCGTACAAAATAAGTCAGCTCCTCGTAGCGGAAAGATAAGTATTGTACATCAGCATCGTAATGGTCATGGGGCCCACACCGCCCGGAACGGGGGTGATATACGAGCATTTTTCCTTTACGTTTTCAAAGTCGACATCGCCGCAGAGCTTGCCGTTTTCGTCGCGGTCCATGCCTACGTCAATCACGACGGCGCCCTCCTTTATCATGTCGGCGGTAATGAACTTGGCCTTGCCTATCGCAGCGACAACTATGTCGGCTTCAAGACACTTTTTCTTTAAATCGGCAGTCTTGCTGTGGCAGAGCGTAACCGTTGCGTTGGCATTGGTCAGCAACATAGCCATAGGCTTGCCCACTATATTGGAACGGCCTATAACCACGGCGTTCTTGCCTGCAAGCTGTATGCCCTCGCTTTCAAACATCTTCATGACGCCGTTGGGCGTGCAGGCTACAAGACAGCTCTCGTTCATGCAGAGTCTGCCCATATTTTCGGCAGAAAAGCCGTCCACATCCTTTGAAAAGGGAATGAGGTCGAGTATTTTTTTGCTGTCCAGATGGGCGGGAAGCGGAAGCTGAACGAGTATGCCGTTTATTTTATCGTCTACGGCAAGGCTCCTTATAAGCTCCTCTACCCTGGCCTGGGCGGTTGACGCGTCAAGATAGTACGCAAAGGACTTTATCCCAACCTCTTCGCACGCCTTTATTTTATTGCGCACGTACACCTGGGACGCGGGGTCCTCGCCGACGAGAACAACGGCAAGACCTATTTCCCTGCCGCTCTGCTCCTTGTACTTTTCCACATTCTGCTTTATCTCCGCACGCATTTCGTGCGCAAGTTTTTTACCGTCAATCAGCCTGAACATACAAAACGCCTCCTTTTCCTCAGCCCTTGTTTTTATCTGCTATGACAGATGCCAGTATGCCGCTTACAAACGACGCCGACTTTTCCGAAGAATAGCGCGCGGCTATGTTGGCCGCCTCGCTTGCGGCAACCTTGTCGGGCACGTCGTCGCAGTATAATATTTCCGCTATCGCGATATACAAAACGCTTTTATCGGCAGGGAAAAGCCTCGCCTCGGGAAAGGCGAGCGACTTGCCGTCTATTATGGCGGAAATGTCTTCGTTGTGCTCCTTTATCAGCGAAAGCACTCTGTCGCAATATCTGACGTCGTCCTCATTGAGTTCGCCTGCACGGTACATCCCGCGGCGGAACCCCTCGTCGGGCGCTGCAAACTGGGAGGAAAATAAAATTTTGAATAATGTTTCTCTTGCTTTGGTTCTCATATACGTTCCGAATAAAGTAAAATATTCCCTTTGCGAAATATTACAAAGGGAATATTATGTTTACGCTAAATTATCAGGGAAGTCTACATCCTGAATGTGCACGTTAATCTTATCCACTTTGAACTTTGTCATGGATTCCACGTTGTGTTTTATGGACTGCTGGATGCGGAAGGCAAGCGAGGCTACATTATAGCCGTAATCAACCTTTACGCTGATGTCCGCAACAATGCAATCTTTTTCAAATTCGAGCTTTACGCCCTTGTTTTTGCTGTTCAGCAACGATACGCCGTCCACTTCCTTTATAGCAAGCGCGACAATGCCGTTTACTATTCCGGTGTCATACGATATTTTGCCTTTCTGCGTTGCAGAAGGATCGTGCCTCAGATGTGCCATAGATGTTTTCTCCTATGTATTGATTATAACACATACATTGACGTTTTGCAACAGGGTTGCGTTAAATTTCAGAATAAACAGGCATAATTATTATGTTTCCTGCCGCAACGCCTGCCTCCGTGCGCAGCATATCGTAGATGGAAAGCGCCGTATCCATATCCAGTTCGTCGGAATTTATGAACACGTTCACGTTTTCGGAATCAACGCCAACTGATACGACAGCATCGGAAAAGCCGAGCGACTTTATCATAGTTTCAAGCTGAAGTTCCTGCTCCATTGCCTCAACGATATCGAGCTTGGCGGCTACGGCTTCGGAATACTCTTCACTGCTTTCGTCATACAGCTCTATTATGCTGTCAAGCTGCAACAGCTCTTCGCTGCGCGTTGTGGTGCGCTCGGAGCGGTACGTGGCAAAATAGTTGGCCGTCGTTACGACATTGTCGCCGTTTGCAGTTGTGTTCTGCGCAAGCAGCACGTTCAGTACGGCGGTAAGCGCGAGAAGGAACACCAGTGATGACATTACGATAATCTTCTTTTTCTTTGACATAGAATTCTCCTTACTTTGAATATATGGCAATAATGTTTTTATTTATATCAAGCGCCGTGGATACGGCGTTCAATATATCGTTTTTTACAAGTATGCGGTCAGCGCCCTCGCATACCACCACTACCCCCGCAATGACACCGTCGTGCTCGGTTATCATCACGTCGGCGTCGCCTACGCCGTCTATGCTCTCCAGTATGGAGGCAAGGCGCACCTCTTCAGAGGACCTTACGGCATCGCCCGAGGCGCTGTTGCCGCCGAAAAACAGGTACACAACGAGAATGAGAAGTGCTATCAGCGCCGCGACTATTATCAACGTTTTCTTTTCCCTGAACCATTCAGACGCCCGTTTCATATACAGTTATATTTATATAGTCGGCCTCCTCCAAATATTCATAAATTTCATCACAAAGATTGCCATACGACCCGATAAGACAAACTTCGACGCTGTCCGCGTAAAATCCGTCCTCGCCGTACGCAATATCCACCTCACATTCGGACTGCGCCGAGTACTTTTCGGTTATGAACTTTTCCAGAGCCGCGCTCTGATTTTCTGAATACACCGAGCAGATATAGTCGTAGTCGACCATATCGTCGAACTCCTCGTCTGATATGGTAAAAATTTTTGCAAGCGGGGATATGAGTATGGCCACGCACACCATACGCAGCACAAAGTTTATAGTCTTTGAAAGTTTGCCCTGCGGAATTATGAACGATACCACAACAGAAAGAAATACCGCCCCGCACGCCGTGACAAGATAGGCCGTCATATAAAGCTCACCGCCGAATTTATTACCAGCATTATGACCAGCGAATACATAAACGAAACCGTAAGCAGGCCGGCAGTAAAGTACTGCACATCAGAGGAGAGGTCGGAAAAGAGTCCGTAAAGACTGTTTTCGCCCGCCGCCTGCACCACCGCTCCCACAAGTTTAAGCAGCAGCGAAAAGGCTATCAGCAGTATCAGCGGCCCCGCTATCTGCGCAAGCAGCATTATAATTCCGCACAGACCCACGGAGTTTTTTATGAGCAGGCCCGCCGCAGTCAGAAGGTCGAACCCGCCAGAAAGAAAGCCGCCCACTATCGGCACGGAGTTGCCTATTATATATTTTGTGGTCTTGAACAACACCCCGTCGAACAGCGATGCCGCAGAACTCTGCACGGTTAAAAATACACTGAATATCGTTACAGTTATGCCCATAACCCACTTCATTATGCTCTTTATCAGCTTGGACATACCCGAAAAGGATATCTGCGGGTTGATTTTGGACATAAAGTTGAGCACGGCGGAGGCTATTGCCGCGGGAAATATGAAGCCGCTTATTATCTCCACAGCTCCCGAAGATATGAACACGGCCGATGGCTGATACACCGCCGCCGAACCCGTTCCGCCTGTCAGCACGGTCAGAGTTATTAGTATAGGCGCGATAATCTCCATCTGCTTTTGCAGGGACGTCACGCAGTCCACGCACTCGGACACTACGCCCGCAAGCGCGGAAGTTATGATTACTATTATGAGCGAACTGCACGCAAGCCGCACCACGTGCGCCGTGGACTTGCCGAGAATATTCCCCTCCGCGCTGGAAAATACCGCGCAGAGCAGGGCTATTGCCGCCGCCTCTGCAAAGGCGGGCAGCAGCGTTACCGCATCTGAAAACACAACGGACAGCACTTCCCTTATATAGCCTGCATAGTCACCACCCGCGTTGCCCTTTACAAGGTAAGTTATTATCTCCGAGGCGTCATTGCCGAAGTTGAACAGAAAGCTGTCTGAATTTTCGTCCAGATACTGCTGGAGCGCAGATAGGTCAAGCCCCTCCAACACATCGTCTATATTCTGCGATATCTGCTGTTCGCCGTCCGATTGCTCTGCCTGCGCCACGCGGGGCATAAGAAGAGCAAACAGCGCCGCAAGGCACACAACTGCCGCAACAATGAGCGCTACGCGCAATTTTAAATCAAGCCTTTTCATACCAATCCGATAAGCGAAACAATCACGCTGTAAAGATTCTGAAGTACCGGCACGGAGACGATAAATATCACTATCCTTCCGCACATTATAAGTTTGTCCGAAATGCTTTCAAAGCCTAAATCTTTTACGGACGCGGCAGTAAGCTCCACCACGTACCCTATGCCGATTATCTTGAAGATTATACGCACTACGGAATTGCTTATCCCCGAGGCCTGGGTGAACTTCCGGAAAAGTTCAAGGCTCTGGGAAAAGTAGTCGAAGGCGCACAGCACCATAAGTATGCCGCCCGCCGCAACGCACAACGGAGCAAGCTCGGACCTGTGAGATTTTAATACAAGGGCGCATACCGCCGTTATGGCCGCTATGGCACACAATTTAAGAATAACCATCAGAACAGATTGAACAGCTCGCGCACCTGGCCGAACAGGTCGGATATCATAGCTATGACAGCGGTGAGCACTATTATCAGCCCGACAAGGCTGACTATGGTTGCAATGTCGTCGCGGTCGGACTTTTTGAGTATCTGACAGATTATCGTAACTATTATGCCGACTGCGGCTATTTTAAAGATTATGCTTATATCCATCATGCAAGAAGTACGGCAATGAGTATGCCGAGCATAAGAAATATTTTTATGTACAGCGAACTGTACTTTTTGTACTCCGCAAGACTCTCATCCTTGTGCTTTTTTATGTAGGCCTTGCGCTCGCTCAGGTACTCTATCTGGGAAGAGGCGTCGGTTGCGCCAAGCTGCGAACAGTACGAGGAAATAAATTCACCGTCCGCACCGCCAAGCACGGACTTGCCTGAAAGCGCATCGTCCACATACTTGTACTTTTTGGCAAGTTTTTTCATATCCTCCCTGCCGAAACGAAGATTCAGAAGCAGAACTTCGTTGTATTCGTACAGCTGCGCATAGACGGTCGCCCTCTTCTTTTTATCCGCCGAAACCAGCACTCCCGCAAACGTCGTAAGCGCGATTATCGCAAACAAGATTAAAATTTTTATCATAAATTTCAGGTTCGGCGGCAATCGCGCCGAGTTCTACAAAGTAATCGAACGGAAGGCGGACAAGAGCATCTCTGTCGCACAGGTGCGAAGAGGCTATTACGCACATTCCGCAGTCGCGCGCGAACTTTACGGCGGTAAAATCGCCATCGCCGTACAGCTCGTCCGTGATGATTACGTCGGGTTTCATTGCGCGCAGAGCGCTTTCAAGTGCCGCCAGCTTATCGCCGCAACGCACAACGTCCGTGCTCTCGCCCAAATCGTATGTACCCGCGCCGCTTATCTCGCTGCGCACGTCCATTACCAGCACGTTGAGCTTCATGCTTTTGGAAATTGTCCTTGCAAGGTCGCGCAGAATAGTCGTCTTGCCGCAACCGGGTCGGGAAAAGATAAGCGTACTTTTAAGCCCGTCCGAAAGCAGACGAAAAATTTTCTGCGAACAGCCCGTCACGCAGTGCGGAATGCGTATATTCAGCGAAGTCGGCCTCGCAATCGTCTTTATGCGTCCGTTTTCCGTTATGTATTCACCCGCAACACCTATCCTTATGCCGCCTTCCGCCGTTATGAACCCTTCCTTAAGCTGTTCGGCGTAGCTGTAAACACAGCCGCCCATTGCATTGCTTAAAATTTCAGGCACGCCGCGGCAGATAATCGCACCGCTCTTC
>DVMA01000008.1 GCA_018715195.1 Candidatus Coproplasma excrementavium
GTGTGAGACACTTCATATCGAAATTCCAAATGAGTATAGATAACTGCAAATAACAGTTTGTAGGGGAGTTCTGATACTCCCCTATAAAAATGGCTATTTATCAACTGTTTGTTGTGACATAGCCTAAAAAAATTCCTTTTATTATTATATCCAGCATATGCGCGGTCAAAACGTATTCCGCGCACTAAATTTAAAGCCGCGAAAAAATTTTTTCGCGGCGTATCCTGCCCTCTTTTTCGCGGCAGGGAATATTTGCGATATGCCAATGTTTCAGCGGCGCTTCTTTTTAGGCTGCTCAACGGGAGTGCGCTTCGCAATCTGCTCCTGCATCTCGTCGGGAGTAAGCGGCACAAAATCAGCCTCGCCGTTCTTTTCGTCGGGCTCGTATCCGCCGTCGCGCGCAAGCAGAGTAAGCCCCGTCTTGCCGTCGAACACGTACAGACGCTTAAGGTCAGCCTGCAACTTGCCCGCCTTACCCTTTTCGGGCTTGGGCATAAATACCGACAGAGTGAGTCCCTTTGCAAGCTCAACTTCGGCTACGCCTTCATAAATGGAGTCCGCGCCCAGCACGGTGCAAGGATACTCCGCATTCTCTCCGCCGAATCTGAGGTCCTCGGGACGCAGACCGAGAGTTACCTCCCTGCCGCTGCCGACGTATTCCTCTATATTGCCCCAGCGCGAAACAATGTTTTCGGGCAGAGGGAACTTTACGCCCGAGGCAAGCGCGTATACGCCGCTCTCGTCGCGTTCAACGGTGGCGCGGCGCACAAAGTTGATTGTGGGGCTGCCCACATAGAACGCAACGTATTCATTCGCGGGATAGTCATACAGATTGCGGGGTGTATCCGTCTGCTGAACAAATCCGTCTTTGAGCACCACCACGCGGGTTGCCATGCTCATTGCCTCGGCAACGTTCTTGGTGGCGTATATGAACGTACCCTTTACGCGCGCCTGCAGATTTACGAGCACGCTGCACATCTGCGCCCTCAGTTTTTCGTCAAGGCCGGAAAGAGGGTCGTCAAACAGATACACTCTGGGCTCCCTTACAATCGCCCTGCCGTAGGTGGCAAGCAATCTCTGCGCCGAAGTGAGCGTCTTGGGCTTGCGGTAGAGCACGTCCGAAAGGCCGAGCATTTCGGCAACCAGTTTCACGCTCTCCATGGCAACGGCAGTAGGCACGTTGCGCATCTTAAGACCGAACGCCATGTTTTCCGCCACGTTCATATTGGGATAGAGCGTGTTGCCGCTGAATACCACGGCAACGTCCCTGTCCTTTGTCTTTACATCGTTCATCAGCTTGTCGCCGATGTATATATCGCCTTCCGATGCCTCTTCAAGGCCGGCTATTATTCTTAAAATTGTTGATTTTCCGCTGGCCGCACCGCCGATTATGGCAATAAATTCCCCGTCAGAGGCGGAAAAATTGACATCGAACAGCGCAGGTTTGCCCGAAGGATAAGTCTTGCTTACCCCGGCAAGTTTTAAATTAGACATTTGCTTTACCCGCTTTTCCGCCGTTTTCAGATTTTTGCTCTGCGGCGGAGCGCGGCGCGCTATGCACCGCTATTTTAATATTTACCATTCTATAATAACATAAACGCCCGCTTAATTCAATTAAAAACACATACAATTTTGCCTTACTGTAAAATTAACGCGCCATTGCCGCCCTCAAACCTACAAGGTCACACAG
This sequence comes from Candidatus Coproplasma excrementavium, assembly GCA_018715195.1. GTDB lineage: Bacteria > Bacillota > Clostridia > Christensenellales > Borkfalkiaceae > Coproplasma > Coproplasma excrementavium. The sequence continues at coordinate 1,691 of DVMA01000008.1, forward strand.
GCAAAACATTTGTAAATACGCGCGCATTGAGTTATAATAGCCGTATGAACAAACCCGATTTCGATAAAATAATGCAAAAACAGATTGAGGCGCTCGGCGGCAGAAAAGCAAAACTGCTGATACACAGCTGCTGCGCTCCCTGCTCCTCTGCCTGCCTTGAAAGACTGAAAGACTATTTCGATATCACCGTCCTCTACTACAACCCCAACATCGAAGAAGAGGAATATTACAAGCGCAAGGAAGAACAGATTCGTCTGCTCCGCGAAACAGGCTGGGCGGACATTGCCGACTGCGACCACGAAGGCGAAAAGTTTTACCGCACTGTCGAAGGAATGGAAGACTTGCCCGAGGGCGGTGCGCGCTGTCTGAAATGTTTTGAACTCCGCCTTGAACGTACCGCCGCAGAGGCGAAATATGGCGGCTTTGAATTTTTTACGACGACGCTTACAATAAGTCCGCTAAAACCCGCCGCCGCAATCAATGCGATAGGCGAGCGGCTGGGCGAAAAATACGGAGTTGCCTGGCTGCACAGCGACTTTAAAAAACGCGGAGGGTATTTAAGGAGCTGTCAGCTTGCAAGCGAACACTCGCTGTACCGCCAGAACTACTGCGGCTGCGAATTTTCAAGAAAGGCAAGGGAAAAGGCCGAGGAACTGAAAAACAAAGTTACCTCGGGCAATGGCTGAAAAATGCCTTCTGCGAACAATGCAAAAAAGCTTCGCAAAGATTTTAATCAAGGTTTTGCGCAAGCCATAATTCAGAACTTTGCGAAAATTTAATGGCTTTGCCAGTCAATAATCGGCATTTCAAATTCAGATAACTTTTTGATATGGTTTTTACGCCGCGGACCCGCTGAAATCAGCGGGCCCGCGGCACACTTTTTTTCGCCACGCCAAAGCAATAAAAAGACAAATTCTTCAGACTGCTTTACAAAAAGACGTGCGCCGTTCTTTTTGCCCGATACAAAAATTTACAGTTGAAAATTTGCACGCGGTGTAGTATAATGTATGTAAAATACAGAGAGTAAAACTTTGTAAGCGGGAAAACACACCGCCACACCACCAACTGTAAAAAAATTACGAGGAATATTTTATGGATATAAACCGCTACTCCCCTTCATATATTCTCAACAAAAAGGACCTTCTCGGTCTGACCGACTACTCAACCGAGGAAATATTCGAGCTTTTGTACGCCACAAAGACGATGAAGCGCAAATTTGAAGCTCACGAAGAGACGACAATTCTGCACAACACCACCGTAGCGTTACTGTTTGCAGACACCTCTCTGCGTACAAGGAGCGCAATAGAAATAGGCGTACATCAGCTGGGCGGCAACTGCGTCAATCTGCCTTACAGCAGCAAGGATATGCACGCAGGCGAAAACATAAAGGATATTGTAAACGTTATTTCGCGCTACGGCGTGGGCGCGCTGGTTACGCGCGGCATAAACAAAAAACTGCTTACAGGTTTTGCCGCAACTTCCTCAATGCCCATAATAAACTCGCACAACGATGACTGCGTACCCCTTCAGGCGATATGCGACCTCTTCAGCATATGGGAAAAGAAGGGCGAACTGGCGGGCGTAAAGGTTGCCGTAGTCGGCAAGGCCACCAGCCTTACATCGTCGTTCGTAATCGGTGCCGTAAAGTGCGGCATGGATGTCTCCGTTGCCTGCCCTTCAGGGTTCGGACTCAAACGCGAAAATGTTGAAGCCGCCGAACAGATGGGCAAAATTTACTTTACCGATAACCCCGTAGAGGCCGTTCGCGATGCAGACTTTGTATACACAAACGCATACCGCTACCACACGGAAGTCCCCGAGGATGAGAGAGAGGCGCTCGCTCCCTACCGCGTGGACGCAGGGCTTATGAGTTACGCAAAGCATAACGCATACTTCATGCATCCCCTGCCCGCAATGCGCGGCGTAGAGGTAACAGCCGAAGTTATAGACGGAAAACACAGCATGGTTTACGACCAGGGCGAAAACAGACTGCACGCCATAAAGGCAATTTTTACACTGCTTGCAAAATAATTGTGCTTTAAAATTACGGGCCGATACAGCAAAGCTGCAAATGTGGTTGATTGGCGCATATGTGCCGTGCAATCAGATTTGTTTCATAAAAAACTGAAGTCGCAATCAAGAAAATTTTAACGCAAAAAACTGCGGTATTTGCCACATATATGCTGGGCAATTGTTTTATCCTCCGATAACCGGTCGAAAAATTAAACTATGAATTTTGTTTTTGATAAAGGACAACCAAAGCCGATAAAAGACAGGATAACACAAATAGTTGCCACATATATGCGGGCCAATTAAAAAATAAACCCAAAGCGTGGGACAGCTTGCTGTTCCACGCTTAATTTATTTTTACATATTAAATTACAGACAATAAAAAAGCCACATAAACATATGCGCAAAAACACGAAGCCGCCTATGCAAACACCTGCATTCTGTCAAAGAAATTATTTATTGACGCTTACAACAGCACGGAAAATTTTGCGACCTTCGTCCATAAATTTGCGTTCGTGCTCCGTTATGACATTGCCTTCAAAAGGGTGTGCGGCAAGGTCACGGCAGACCTCCTCCACCTTCCAGCCACACTCTTCGTAGCTCTGCAACGAGTAGTCGAACAGAGCCTCGTTATCAGTCTTTTGCCAGATTTGCCCGCCGCGCACAAGAATGGTTTTATAAATTTCAAGAAAGCGCGGGTTGGTGAGTCGCTGCGCGGCGTAGCCAAGCTTGGGAAGAGGGTCGGAAAAATTGAGGTAAATGCGGGCAATACAGGACTCCCTTATATATCTCGGCAAAACTTCCGCAGGGCAATTTATAAAATGAACATTTTTAAGCTCTGCCTGCTTTGCACTTTCGCACGCGGTGACAATTACATTTGAAACCTTTTCAACGGCAATAAAATTTATGTCAGGGTGAAGGGTTGCCATTCCGCAGACAAACCCACCCTTTCCGCAACCTATTTCCAGATGGACGGGATTGCTGTTGCCGAAAACTTCTTCAAAATTGATGTAAGCCTTCATCTGCGCCGCTTTTTTCATATTCTTTTCCGTGAGGTCGGCGCCCGTCATAATGTCCGCGCAGGCTTCAAGGCGGGCATTGAGATTATCTTTTCTGTGCATTCTCATAACACACAGATTTTAACATAAAAAATTGCCCTAACGCAAACCAAAATACATTGAAATAATATTTTTTATTTATAAAAACACCCTCAAAACTAAGTTGCAAATTATAAAACGAAATGTAATTATCTGAAAAGGCAACGCCGCATTGACATTTAAAACACGAAAACAAAATAGAAAAATAAGCGTGAACTTATTTGTTCAACTGTACGGATGTACAAGCCACCATATAACGTAAATTTTTTTCACTTAAACACCAACAACATATAAATTAACTGTAAAAAAATTACGTCAATAGTACCGTGTGAAAACTTCTGAAATTTTGCAAAGTTTTATTTACTCGATTTGCGTTTATTCAGGCAGTAATTTACTTATATAAAAGACGTCGGGTGAAAAGCCTTGCTGTTTACTTAAAGCTGAAAAAAATCAGCTCACCATAAAAAATGGTACAAAGTTCAGATTTATTTCAGTTACATAAAGATAACGGCCCAAGCCGCCTTAATTGTTTAAGATAAGCAAGGTAAAAAATGAAAGGGGGTGCAAAAAATTAAATACGCTGTGTACCGCTTACTGCGTCGGCGCGCTGTAATGCGCGGTGCGGTGCGGGCTGTTTACGATATGTTCCCCCTTTAAAGGAGAGGAACGTATGGAAATTTGTGAAATTTTTGCCCGTTGCGGAATAGACGTAATTCTAATTTCGCTTGCCGATGCCGCGCTCTGCATAATTTTAAAGCGCACCGCTTTAAAGCAAAAGCAAAAAGTTGCCACAATGCTGGCATATGTGTTAGGCGCATTTGTATATGCAGTGTACGCCAGCGTGCAGAGCGGCAACGCGCTGTATGCGTTTGAAAATCTTTCTTTCGTCACACAGAAAGGCGTTACCATAGGCACCATAAGCATGCTTTTATGCGCCGCCGCAGATAAATTCAACGGCGGTCCATCTGGTCCCGAAGGTGCAATATGCAATATGCTTGACGGCGTAATAGATACAAAAGACGCCGAAGAGTGTGCGAAAGCCATTCTGCAAGCCGCAGAAACTGAGGACGGCGATGAACTTGCAACAAAAGTTGCGCAGATTATTGAAAGCTACGGCGCAGAGAAGGACGATTTGCTTTGCTCGCTTATTGCGCATACGGCAAGAGGACTTGTCAAGTCGGCTGAAAAGAGCGATACGGACACTGTTTCTGCAGAAAAAACAGAGCAGTAAGCAAAAAGTTTAGCGTGCCCGAAAAGTTATGTTACCCACGGGCAAGGCGGGCGGAGTATTCAAAGCTCCGCCCGCCATTATTTTATATGAAAAGTTTTATTTACTATATATTTTACAAAATTCAAAGTTTTATTTACTATTTTTATACTATTTATATAGTTTACTTTACAAATTTTAACCCACACTTGAAATTTTTATATCATAGTCTATATCCAAATCAGAAAGAACGTTATCCTTTACCTCTTTATAATAGTCATAGTTAAAGGCACGCAAAAGCTGCGCCGCGCCAAACAAATCACAATTGTTTTCACGGCAGAAAGCTTCAAGCGAGCGCATGCACTCCTTTACAGTATCGGTAACGGAGTTTAAAATATTATCATCAACCAGATGCGAATCTGACCTGCCCGAAGCCGCCTGATTGCTTTCTGAGGTCTGCAAGTTGGCGTTTGCCTTGAATGTTATTACAAGCTTACCCTTTCCGCCATTTACGGAAATTTTTGCCCCGCCGCCCGTATTTTTAAGGCCTATCGTATAATTGAGTCCTTCCGAATTTGTATTTACGATTGCGTAGCGCACACCTCTTCTTATAAGGTTGAGAGCAAACGCCTGCTCTTCACTGAGCACGCCCACAAATTTACCCCCGTTGAACACCGCCGTGGTGCGACAGGTAAATTCCGAACTTTGCTCCTCTCCTCCCAAGCCGCTCTTTCCGCTCTCCCCGCTGCTTGTGCCGCTTTTTGAACCGTTTGAGGACTTACCTTCCGACGAGCCACCTCCGCCAGCCGCCGCAGTTCCGCTTTCAATAAACGGCATATATTCAGCCGCCGAGGCAGAGCCACGGTCCTGTGCAAGCAATTTTAAATTGACGGTAGAGGCGTTGGCCGAATTTTTGAGCTCTTCCGACATAGCCCGCTGTATTGCCGAAGAGGACATTCCGCCATCGGCAGGTTTCTTTTTGAGCAGCTCGCGCGCATTACCGCGACACATACCCACAAGCGCAGTCAACGGTACATAATCATTGCGGTAAAAATAATCTAGCACGGTGAAAAGGTCCTTATCCGCACAACTTTCACCAAGCACGATGAGGTTGCAGAACGCAAGTTTAGGATAGAACCCCGTCTTGGCGTTGATGTCGTCCACCGCCTCAGCCACGGTTGTTCCGCTGCCAGTCACCTGGGTGTACGCTGCTTTTCCGCCTCCCTGCGCAGGCGTGGGTACAGCCGCCTGGGCGGTGACATCATAGCCGCTGTCCGTCACGTCAACGCCGACAGCAACGACTATCGACGCCTTATGGATATCCACAAGGCCGAAGTCATTGGAGAAAAACAAAAACAGCATTGCAAGTACTATCAAAGTAAAGAGAACGCGCGCAATGCGCTGTAATAGTCTGGACCCACTCATAGCTCACCACCTGCAGCTTCTTTCCCCTTTCCGCCGCGCCTTCCGCCCTTTTCGCCGCGCGAAGATATGAAGGCAAGTACCGCGCCAATGGCAGGAATAATAAATGAAAACGCCAGAAATATCGGCCACAGATAATTCCCGTAAACTTTCTGTACGGCGGCGTAGCCCTCATTGAAGATTATGACAAGCGCAAGAAGTATTGCATTTATTGCAACAGACGCCGCTGCCGCCGCGGGCCGCACCTTGCGCCCTGCCGTCTGCTCGCTGCCAATGGCCTCGCATACGCAAGTTACGGCAATCTGAAGATACAGCAGAAGACCGAACAGCATGCAGGCCTCCATTGCATACACGGCAATGAGGTCGACCCTGCCGACGAGAGAAAGCACGCTGAAAAATATGGCCATTTTGCTTACCGCAAAGTACTGGTCGGGAGCGAGCACGGAAAAAATGCTGTAAAAGAGCACAAGGAAGATAAGCACGGTAAGCGCAGAGGCGGCATACGACAACACAATCTTTTTTACATCGCCGCGGGCGGCACGGAATCTGCCCATAAGCATAAGCATCACCGCACCGTCGGTAAAATTGTACATTGCAAAGCGCGCACCCGAAAAGATATCGGAGGCAGGCGTTTTAAGCACGGGGAGTAGCCACATGAGATTGCTTTCGCCGACAGACATTATTACAAGCGCGACAAGCGCGCCGATAAAAAGCGGTGCGGCAATGTCAGCCGTGCGCGCGGCATTGCGCATACCCTTTGCCCCTACATACACCGCCAGCGCAAAGAACGGCAGAAAGGTGATAAGCGACGGTATGGTATCGTAAAATATGGCCTGGACAAAAAGTTTCTGCTCCAGCATGGGCACGAAGGCGGAAAGCACAAAAAATGCGGCAAAAAGCCACATAAAAATTTTTGAAACGACCTTACCGAACGCGCCTTCCACAAGCTGAAAAAATGTTTTTTCCGAACGCGCGCAGGCCGCGGCAAGAGCGCACACCGCGGCCGCCTGCAATATGAATATGAACAGCGCGGTAAACGCCAGGTCATTTTTGCAGTAATACGCAAGCAGCGCAGGCATCATCAAAATTTTTCCCGCCGCCGGGTATGCGTACATGATAAAGCACACCTGGCGGGTACAGAGTTGATTTTTCATATATTCTCCGAAGAATTCAATTAAGGCAAAGCAGGCAATTTACGTCCGTCACAGACCGACAGAAACAAAAAAAGGCGCGCATATATGCCGCAACGAACTTACTTTTTGCGGCGCGAAAGCCTGACCTTGTTTCTGCTTTTAAGCGCATCGGGACGGGTTGACAGCGAAAACATATCCGTCTTTATAATGCTGTCCTTGAGGTCGTGACCGAGCATTGGCGCAAACGGAGCGGTAAGCGGCACGCCGTAGGCCTGCTCGGTTACGAGATAGCTTATTAAAAAGCAGGTGAACAGCACTATGCCGAATGTGCCCACGCTGCCCGCTATAATCAACATAATCCAGCGCAGAGTGGCCGTAGTTTCCACAAGGTCGGGCACTACGTACAGACATATGGCCGAAAAGGCAACGATGATTATTGCAGGCGTGGATATTATGCCCGCCGAAACGGCCGTCTCACCCAGAACAAGCGCACCGACTATGGAAATTGCAAGCCCCACGTACTTTGGCATTCGTATGGAGGCCTCGTTGAGAACTTCCAGCACGAACAGCGTAAGGAACATTTCCACACTCGGCGAAAGAGGTATGCCCGATACCGAACTGGATATATTTATAAGCAGTCTGAACGGAATAAGCTGCAATTTGAACAGCTGCGCCGCCACATACGTTGCAGGCAGAAATATGCCTACTATTACCGCCACGGCGCGCAGAAAACGCAGCACGGTTGCGCGGTAAGAAGATACGAAATAATCTTCCGAAGACTGAAAATCTTCGGCTATCATATATGGCACGGTCAGCGCAATAGGCGAGCCGTCCACGATAAGTCCCACCCTGCCTTCACACAGTTTTGCACAGAAAATATCAGGCTTTTCACAGGTTGCACAGCGTTTGAAAAGCGAGCGCGGTCGCGAGGAAATAAACCTGCCCACATAGGACGAATCTGCCACAACATCAATTTCGTTGGCATATATCTGCGCCTTAATTTTTTCGGGTATGGCGGGGTCGCACACATCGGCAAGGTAACAGATTGTTACGGCCGTATCCGACCTTCTGCCCGTGCGGACGGTATCCATTCTGAGCTGTACAGATTTAAGGCGCTTTCTTACCAGCGCGCAATTGACTTTGAGGTCCTCCGTAAAGCCTTCGCGCGGACCCTTTACGGCTATCTGGGTAGGCGGCTCCGCCACAGCGCGGCCGGGCGGCTTGGTGAGACCTATTATGAAAAAGCCCTTTTCGCCATCTATAAGAAGCGCGGCGCCGCCATAGGAAATTTCCTTTACGGCCATATCAAAGTCGTCACCCTCCTTGACCTCCGGCGAGGCGAGAACGGGACGCACGTCCTCCAAAGAGGCGTCGCGCTTTACCCCCGCAAGCGGTTTTACAACCAGTTCGCCCAGCTGTGCCTTGTCACACAGACCGTCCACATAAATGAGAGCAAATTTTTTGCCGTCAGCGGAGGAAAATTCGTATGTTATGACGTCCGATGACACGAGGACGTCCTTTATCCGTTTTATACTGTTTTGCAGACTGTACATACAAGCATTATCGGCAAAAGCAATTAAAATATGAGCGTACGGATGATATTGCCCGCTCCGCGTTGACAAAAGGTGCGCGCGGTGATAAAATTTTTAAAAATACGAATGAGGAAACTTTATGCAGATAATAGAATGTGACGCCGCGTACTTTAACCCGCGCGACGTGCTTGAATGTGGACAGATATTCAGATTTATACCGTTTAAGGAAGGATACAAGGTATTTTCCGCCGACAAGGCGTGCTACGTACATACGCAAAAAGACCGCACGCTGATTGAGTGCGAAGACGGCGATTATTTTTACAATTTTTTTGATTTGGGGCGGGACTATGCCGCAATCATTGAAAAAGCGAAGAGTTTTGACGTACCTCTGCTTACGCGCGGCGCAACGCTTGGCGCGGGGCTGAGACTGCTGAATCAGAGCGCGGAGGAAATGATTTATTCCTTTATAATTTCGCAGAACAACAACATCCCGCGCATAAAGGGAATTATTGAACGCATTTGCGAAAAGCTTGGCGAAGAACGCGAATTTATGGGTGAAAAATACCACGCATTCCCCTCCTCCGCCGCACTGGCCGCGCAGGGCGCGCCCTTTTACAAGCAGCTTGGAGCGGGTTACAGAGATAACTACCTGGCCGCAACAAGCGCAAGAATCGCCGCAGAGGGAATTGAAATGCTGTACCCTCTGCCCACTCCGCAGCTTAAAAAACAACTGACGACATATACGGGCATAGGCCCCAAGGTTGCGGACTGCATAAGTCTTTTCGGATTCGGCAGAAGAGAGAGTTTTCCCGTGGATACCTGGATAGAAAAGCTGTACCGAGAGGACTTTGGCGGCACGCTTAAAGACAGAAACAAGATAAACGCATACTTTTGCAATCTGTTCGGCGAGGACGCAGGCTACATGCAGCAGTATCTGTTTTACGCCAAGCGCGAGAATATGTAATACCGCTTTAATTCGGCCATATGTGGCGGGTAATTTCAATTTTGCTGCATACAGCTGAATTATTTTTTGCAAATTATGCAATAATAGACAGTGCGCGGCAGGCGGCGCGAGTGCAGCTTTGCCGCAAAAATACATAATCTCTGCCGCGCAGATGTACGCCGCAGAATACTGCCACGCAAGGAAAGCGTTATGCCCGATTACTTTACCCACATCATAGCCGCCGAAAAAATTTACGGCGCTCTGGACGAAAAATACCGCCGAATAATCGCTGAAAACCGCACGCTGTACCTTCTCGGCGCGCAGGGCGGCGACATCTTCTTTTTCTACGGACTCAATTACAAACACAATGCGGGGCGCATGCTGCACAGGGAGAATGCTTTTGAGCTGTTTGAAAAGCTGAAAGACGGTGACCCCGCATACTGCGCGGGTTGGGCCACGCACTACGCGCTTGACTGCACTGTGCACCCCTTTGTGTATGCGTGGGAGGAAAAGCACAGCGGACTGTTCATACACCAGAGATATGAACGCGACCTGGGACTGTACGTAAGCCGCAAATGCGGAGTTCGCCGCACCATATTGCCGCGCGAACGCATACTTGAATGTACCTTTGCAATATGCGACAGCATTAAAAAAGTGTTGCCGTACGTGACCGCCGCGGGCGTTGCGGGCTGTCTTAAACGGCACTTTATTTACACCCGCAGGGTGTTCCGCGCCAAAAAGCAGGAATACAGCCTGAACTGCGACTACTCGCAGGCATACCTCGCCTTTGAACGCGGCTGTCAGCTTGGCGTAAAAGCCGTGGAAAGCGTGCTGGATAAAAATATTGACCCGCTGATATTTGACAAAAGTTTTTTACAGAAATAAAGCTCCGCTAAAAAAATGCGCAATGTACAAAGCGCAAATTGAAAGCGGAGCTTTTTTACGATATTATTGCATTTTTGTTTACGATAATTTTACCCTTCAGCATCGCGGAAAAGGCGCTGACCGACAAGCGTGCTTTGCGGTTCGGGCGAAGGACTTTCTGCCGTTTCGGCAAAAAAATCTTCGTCGGGATACTTTGCAGAAGTTTTATCGCCGAATATTTTATCGCGGATATCGTGGCTCATAAAGCCTTCGCAGAGTTCGTCCTGCGTGAGTTCGCGGCCGTCCTGCGTACGGAACACAACGTACTTTTTATCGTCCAGAAAGCGCACGGCGCGGCGATAAGTCATATCATCGTCCGTAAGGACGAATTTTATTTCCAGTCCGCGCTTTAATCTTGCGCCAGCGGCAAAGTTGATTTTGCACGAAGGCGGCGACTTGGTAAACGCCGAACACAGCAGAAAGAGCGCAAAAGCAAAGCAGTTTACGCCCACATCAGTAAAGAACCACAGCGACGCAATGCCGCCCGCGCACAGTACGGCCAGCGCCCTTAAAACGATGTTTTTTGCGCGCGCGGACATAAACCTTTCCAGCAGACAGCCTGCCACTCTGCCGCCATCGAGCGGGTAGGCGGGCAGTATGTTGATTGCAAGCATTACGGTGTTTGCCTGCATAACGGTATCCGTAAAGGCATACGTTTCAGGGTAAAACCACCACAGTCCCGCAAGCGCGACGCAGATAAAGGCGTTTACCAGAGGGCCTGCAACGGCGAGCTTGATTTCGTCCCTGCAGGAGATTCCCTCAATTTCGCACACGGCGGCGGCACCGTAGGGCATAAGCCTGATTTTTTCGCACGTGAAGCCCATACTGCCCGCGCAAAAAATATGACCGCACTCGTGTAAAAGCGCGGTCAGCGTATAAATTACGAATACGGGCAGGCCGCCGAACAGAGCGCTTAAAATGCCCGCCGCCACAAACAGCGGATGTATACTGATTTTCAATTTTTACACCGCATAATAATTAAAATAGTTGAGGCATACTGCCGCACCAATTGAAAATGGCGCGGCATAAATTGACCCATTTGTTGCGCTCTTACACGGCAATCAAGAATTCCATACGGGCATTGCACCGGACATTGTGTAGCCGTTTATAAGCGCACCGTCGTTATACATGGATACGGTCACCTGCTGGTTGCCGTCCGAGTAACCTACGGGAATGTTGCCTTCAACGTGGTCGCCGACAGAGTAATACACATCCGAAAGCCCCGAAATTACCGTGCGGAACACGGAAGTATGAGCGACTTCCACCGTGTAAGTGCCATCCGCAAGCTCGGTTACAGAGGCAACGCTGCCTTCTGCGATGGGATAGACCGCGCAGTTATCGGTAAAAGTTATCACGCCCGTATCGGATACGGCCACATCGGCATCGGAGAGACCCGATACGACGGGGAACAGCTGAAAATCGGTATACCCCGCCTCCTGCACGGGCTGCGCCGAGAGCGAGCGTATAAACGTATTTATCGCGCTGCCTGGCATAAACACGTTGGTGAGAAAGATGCCCACAGCAAGCAGGCAGGCTGCGGCTACCTCTATTATGAGTATGCGACCCGACTTATCTGCAAGCGTCTGCGCGAGCGCCGTTGTGCCCTTTTCCTTGGGCGGAACGGATATATCCTCCGAACCGACAAAGTCGCCCATTCGGCCGTTTACGCTTTCCACCACGCGCTCCTTCAAATCTTCATCCTCCTTCTGCGCCTTCTTTTTGAAGAGAGGTTTTTTCCTGACCACGCTCACCGTGCTTACGGGTACTTCAAGCATCTGGGCGTATTCCAGTTCCTGATCCATACTTTATTTCCTCCGCTAAAAAATCATGTTACCGCAAGCGTGCCTTTCCCGCCTGCTTTACCATAATCTATGCAGAAAACATACTGCATAGAACGGCGCGCAGAGCAAAATTTATGTAAAAAAAGCGCGGTTTTGCACGCCTTTATTTCTTTGCCGCAGAGAAAAAACTTTTCAATTGCAGGCGGCTTTGAAATAATATATTGCTCTGCGACAATATTATATAAAGGTGCGGCGGAGCTTATGCTCCGCCGCGCCTTAAAATTTTTTCAGCACATTATAAGGAAGAAAATTACATCCTTCCGAACGCATATTTATAATGCAAAAAGGCGCCAAGCGGCGGCAGATTATGCCG
>DVMA01000056.1 GCA_018715195.1 Candidatus Coproplasma excrementavium
CGGGCGCGGCAATTCTGCCGCGCCCGCCCTTATATGTTTTTTATTTCTGTATCTGATATGTTGTTGCCTGAGTTTATTGCGTTACAATAGATAAAACGCCGCGGCGGCAACGGCTATTGCCTGCCAAATCAGCCCTATGGCGTTGACTGCGATAAAAAGCGGCTTTTTTGTCTTGTGTCGGAACAGACTCATTCCCAGTATTCCGCCTACCGCTCCGCCGAAAAACGAGAGGGAGAGCAGCACTCTTTCGGGAGTGCGCCACGCGCCCTTTATTGCCGCGCGCTTGTCCGCGCCGTAAAATATAAATGTTATAAGCGATATCGCGCCTATAACGGCGCACAGTATAATAAACAGAGTCATGGCAAATCGGGGCGGCAATATGCCGCAACTATTGAAAAATTTAAAGTGTGTTGGGCACGGTTAATTACTGCCTGAACAGAGTCTTTATCATTGTGCCGACGTATAAAATGGGCACAACGTCTATCTTGTCCATGTATCTGGTCATCGACTTCATGTTTTTGGCGGGCACGAGCACTCTTTTAAAGCCCATTTTAACGCACTCGGCCACGCGCTTTTCGGCATAGGATACGGCGCGCACTTCACCCGTGAGGCCTACTTCGCCGAATGCGGCGGTGAACTTGTCTATCGGCTTGTCAAAGTAGGAGGAGGCAAGCGCCGCGCATACCGCAAGGTCAGAGGCGGGCTCGCCCAGTTTTATGCCGCCCATTACGTTTACGTATACGTCAAAGCCGCCAAGGTTTACTCCGCACCGCTTTTCCAGTACGGCAAGCAGCAGCACCAGCTTGTTGTAGTCCACGCCGAGCGGCATTCTGCGCGGCTGACCGAAACTCGTCTTTGAAATGAGCGTCTGCACCTCTACGTTCATGCATCTGTTGCCCGTGCGCGCGGGTGTTACTATCGCGCCCGATTCCTCGCCGCGGCTCTCCGAAAGGAATATGCCCGAATAGTCGGTTACGGGTATTATGCCGTGGTCGGTCATCTCGAACACGCCCACTTCAGATACGTTGCCGAATCTGTTTTTTACCGAGCGCAGTATGCGGTAATTTTCCTGGTTTTCGCCCTCAAAGTAGAGCACGGTGTCCATAATGTGTTCAAGCACTTTGGGGCCCGCCAGCGCGCCCTCCTTGGTTACGTGGCCTATCAGGAAAAAGGTTATGCCGCGGCTTTTGGCTATGCGCATGAGCCTGGAGGCGCACTCGCGCACCTGTCCCACCGAACCCGCGGAGGAGGAGAGGTCGTCCGTATACACCGCCTGAATGGAGTCTATGACGCAGAATTCCACGCCGTCCAGCTCGGCTTCAAGGCCGTCTATGCACGTTTCGTTAATCAGCAGAAGGTTGTCTGAAGAGAGTCCCAGCCGCTCCGTTCTCAGCTTTACCTGGGAACAGCTCTCCTCGGCGGAGAAGTACAAAACGCGGTGTCTTGCCGAAAGATTTGCGGCTATCTGCGTGAGAAGAGTGGACTTGCCAATGCCGGGGTCGCCGCCGAGCAGAATGAGCGAACCCTTGACGATTCCGCCGCCTATCACGTTATCGAATTCGGAAATGCCCGAAGGGGTGCGCTCATAGGTCTGGTATTCCACGCGCGAAAGGGGAAGGGCGCGGGGTGCGGAAAACGTCGTCTTTTTCGCCGATTTTTCTGCGGCGGGCGGCGTTACAATCTCTTCCGCCATGGTGTTGAACTTCCCGCAGGAAGGACAGCGCCCCAGCCAGCGCGGAGAGGTGGCTCCGCATTCCGAACATACAAAAATTGTATTGCTTTTAGCCATATCAAAGCCTTTGAAAATTTACTTAAAAGTGTAATTGCCCCGCATATATGGGGCAATCATTGTTTTTTTTCGGTACGCGCGGCAACGGCCGTTGCCGCGCGTGAATTTTTCATTTTGTAATTTAAAGGTTGCAAATTTATTCTGTGATTCAAGGTTTGCAGAGTTTGTCGCGCGCCGCACGGAAAATTCAGCTGTGCCGCGGAAAACTGGTCAGATTTTTTTCATCAGCACAGAGGCGTAGGCGACTATGCCCAGTCCCTCTCCCACAAAGCCGAGCTTTTCGCTCGTGCCCGCGGATACCGCCACGCAGTCCGTTTCCAGGTGGCAGAGTTTTGCAATTGACGCGGTAATATCATCGATATACGGCGCAAGTCTGGGCTTTTCGGCCTGAACTGCCACCGATACGTTTACTGGGGCAAAACCCGTTTCGCGCGCAAGTTCGGTCACCTTTTCAAGCAGCTTTCCGCTGTCTGCGCCCTTGTACTTTCTGTCCGTGTCGGGGAAGTAGTGGCCTATGTCCTTTAGTCCGCAAGCGGAGAGCATTGCGTCCATTACGGCGTGCAGCACCACGTCGCCGTCGCTGTGAGCCACAAGCGAGCTGTCGCAGTCTATCTTAACGCCGCCGAGCGTGACAAACTTAACGGGTCCGCCGAAGGCGTGAGTATCCGCGCCTATGCCCGTTCTGCAGCCCTCCACGGGGTTGTATGCGGGCAAATCTTTCATAAAGTCCTCGCGGTAGGTGAGCTTGGTGTTGAATCTGCTGCCTTCAAAAATGTGGGGCAGACCTATGTAGTTTGCATATACCGCGCTGTCGTCCGTGTAGGCAATTCCGTCCTCGGTGGCAAGCTCGTATGCCTTTTTGATGTCGTCCGAACGGAACCCCTGCGGCGTCTGTACGGCGTATACCGTTTCGCGCTTGGGCACATCGGTAATGACCCCGTAATATACCGTAGCCATCGTGTCCGTCACGGGGGTGGCGCATACCGCGCTGCCGTACGTTTTCACCGTCTCTATGCAGTCGGTAATGATTTTTTTGGTGACGAAGGGACGCGCGCCGTCGTGAATGAGCACAATGTCGCCCGTAACCTTCAAAAGCGCCTTTCTTACGCCCAGGTAGCGCGTCTTTCCGCCCAGAACTACGTCAAAGCCGAACGGCGCGCACAGCGCCTTTATTTCGCGGTAGTCGGCCGCGGAGGAGGTGACAATCACCTCGTCTATTTCGGGAATGTGAAATTGTTTCAGCGTGTGGTAGAGGGCGGGGGCGCCGCTGAGCGGGGTGAGCAGTTTGTTCTTGCCGAATCCCGCGCGTTCGCCCGTGCCTGCCGCACAGATTATTGCGCTGACTTTCATACTTATACCTTTATCTTTTCGCCGCGCGTTCAGGATTAGCCGTACCCGCAATGCGGGCTCTGCCGCGGAATGCCTTAAGGCAGAACTTCATAAAGACTTTGCGCGTCGTCCTTTTTTACAACTTCCTTTACGGCCAGCACCTTAAAGCGGAGCGTGCCGCTGGCATACAGAATTTCGACCACGTCGCCCTCTTTCACCTCGTGCGAGGGCTTGGCCTCCTTGCCGTTTATCATAACCTTGCCCGCCGAGCAGGCTTCCTGCGCGACGGTGCGTCTTTTTAAAATTCGCGTAACTTTAAGATATTTGTCAATTCTCACGGTTTGTCTTTGTTCTCTTTATTTTTTTTGTTTATTGCGGAAAATTTCCGCGATGTTTTCCGCCCTCATAATTAAGGGGGTGATTTTCAGATTTGTGCCCGCTTTTTTTGAAGGCTGTTTTATTGCTTTTTTTATGCGCATTTCAATGCCTCACAAGCAAGCTGAAATTTTTTTTAAATTCTCCGCGAAAGGGGAGAAAAAGCCCTGGCAATGGCGGTCCGAAAGCTTTTTTTACGGCTCGCGGACGGGCGTTTTAAGCCGCGGAAACGAATATTTAAAAAAATTTTGCGCATTTTTGAAAAAATGCTTGACTTGCGTGAACATTATCTCTATAATGATAGAATGTATTAGAATGCGGTAATTGTCCACGTCGGCCTGTTTTCGGGCATAAAACTTGCCGCAAAACCTACCCTTTGAACGTTTTTTTTCAAAGCTAGTACGGTAATTATATACCAAACCGCGACGTTTGTAAAGCGGGGCGGAAGAATTTGTGTTATTTTTTAAAATTTTTTTTGCGGCGCTTTCATTTTTATATTTCATATAAAACAGTCCGCAAAAAGGGCGCAACGTAAAATTTTTTTGCGTTTTTAACCTTGTTTTTGCATTTTAAGCCTCAAGGCAAGGCGGGAGCAGGGGGAGTCCGTCGGGCAGAATCGAAAGCCCCGCCGCGCGCGCTCAACACTATATATAATACCCCCGGATTGCCCGGATAAGGCATAAAAAATAAAAAAAATTTCAGTCAGAAATAAATTTTTCCCGCCGCGGCGGAAATGCAGAAAATTCAGGCATTTTTATTCTGCGCGGCGCAAAATCAATGCGTGTAACCGATTTTTTCCGGTGAAAAGATATATACGGATAATCGCTCATGGATAAACGAAAAATAAGGCGGCAGCCAAAGGAGTAATTATCTTTCAATGAATTTACCTGTTCACAAGTACGGCAAAACGGAAAGAAGAAAATTCGGCAAGATAAACGAAGTCATCGACATTCCCGACCTCGTTGAAATTCAGAAAGCGAGCTATGCCTCCTTCATAAACGAAGGCATATCCGAAGTTTTTGAAGATTTCTCGCCCATAACCGACTACTCGGACCACTACGAGCTCTATTTCCTCAATCACTGGTTCGACGAAAAGCCGAAGTATGACGAAAAGGAGTGCCGCAACCGCGACGCTACTTACGCGCTTCCCCTTCACGTTACGGTGAGGCTCGTAAACAAAGTCAAGGACGAGGTTATCGACCAGCCCGTATTCATGGGCGAGTTCCCTCTGATGACGGACAGCGGTTCCTTCATCATAAACGGCGCGGAGCGCGTAATAGTATCCCAGCTCGTGCGTTCGCCCGGCGTATACAACGCATCCACGCGCGACAAGACGGGCAAGGAGATGTTCGGCACCACCGTCATCCCCAACCGCGGCGCATGGCTCGAACTTGAACAGGATGCCCAGGGCGTTCTCTGGGTACACGTGGACAGGAAGCGCAAAATCTGCGTTACCGTCCTTCTGCGTGCCCTCGGCTTCGGTTCCGACAGAGCGCTGCTCGACCTCTTCGCCGACGAAAAAATGATAAAGGACACCATCGAAAAGGATACCACCAAGTCCGAATCCGATGGTCTTATAGAACTGTACAGAAGGCTGCGTCCCGGCGAAATTCCCACCGAGGCATCCGTACGCCAGCACCTCAACAACCTCTTCTTCGACCCCAGAAGGTACGACGTTGTAAAGGTGGGCAGGTATAAGTTCAACAAAAAGCTCAACCTTGCTTACCGTCTGCCCGGCTGCAAGCTCGCCGACGACATATTCAACCCCGAAACGGGCGAAATCATGGCAAAGGCCGGCGAAGTTGTCTCCGAAGAGCAGGCGGTAGCCATTCAGGACGCGGGCGTGAACGAAGTGTTCGTACTCGTTTCCGACCCCGAGCGCGGCGAAATCAGACACAAGATTATAGCCAACAACACCATAAACTTCAAGGCAGTTTCGGACAAGAACCCCAAGATGTTCGGTCTGCTGCCCACCATATATTATCCCAACTTCCGCTTCATGAAGGAGCTTGCGGAGGAATGCCGCACGCAGTCCGTAGAGGCCGTTGCCGCCAAGTATACGGACAGAATCAACGCCATCTACTACGTTCAGGAAGTGGACGAGGTTGAGGACGAAAAGCCCGAAGAGAAGAAGAACAGGGAAAAGAGAAAGGAGACGCGCATAAAGTTCGTTGCAGCCTGCAAGCTGTTCGACGCGCTGCTTGCCTCCGACAAAACCCAGCTTGACGAGGACGAGCGCAAGGCAATCAAGCCCATAGTTGAAAAGCTCAACCACAAGCACATCACCGTGGACGATATCGTGGCATCCATATCCACCAATATCGACCTTCAGTACGGCATCGGCACGATAGACAACATCGACCACCTCGGCAACCGCCGCGTGCGCTCTGTGGGCGAACTGCTCCAGAACCAGCTGCGCATAGGC
>DVMA01000057.1 GCA_018715195.1 Candidatus Coproplasma excrementavium
ATTGTAAGCCCCTCTTCGCAGATGACTTCACGGCCGTAAAAGATTATGTCGATATCCAGCGTTCTGTCGTCCCAGCGCAGAGAACGTCTGCGCTCGCCAGCCTCCTCTATTCTGTGCAGCTGTTTCAAAAGCGCACGAGGCGGCAAATAGGTTTCAATTTCTGCGCACGCATTGAGAAAGACATTGTGCGCCACCCCGCCGTAAGGCTGACTTTCGATGTATGAGGAAACCTTTTTAACAGTTATGCCGTGAGTGGAAGAAAGCGCCTTTACGGCAAAGTCCAGATAGGCTTTTTTATTGCCCAGACTTGAACCGAGGGAAAGATATACCTTTTCACGCTTTAAAAACACTTCGGCCGACATTGTTTTGAACTTTGCCTTTATGGGCGCTTGCGGCTTATCCACGCGCATGCGCACCCACTCTGCCTGGGGAAAATTATCGAGTATGGCCTCCGCACAGCGGCAAGCAAGCGTTTCTATGAGGTTAAACACATTCTGCGTGGCAACGGCCGTTATCAGCTTGCATACGGTTGAATAATTGACAGTCTGCGAAATTTCGTCATTCTGTGCCGCCTCGTAGAAGTCACAGCCTATTTCTGCGGAAAATTCAAAGCGTTTAGGTTGCTTTTTTTCAAAATCGTTGACGCCGTGACACGTCTTTATCTGAAGTTTTTTAATTATGACCTTGCCCATCTGCAAGTGCCTCCTTTATTGCAAGTACGTTCTCCTTTACGTCGTGCACCCTTACGAACATTACTCCGTCCCGCACGGCCTTTTTCGTGGCGGCCAGCGTGGGAGCCAGCCTTTCTTCCACCCTGCCGCCGAAAAGCGACTTGCGGCTTGCGCCGAGAAGGAGCGGATAGCCCAGCTCCGACAGTCTGCCGTAACCTTCAAGCAGCTTTAAATTATCTTCGCGCGACTTGGCAAAGCCTATTCCGCCATCCAGACAGATGCGTTCAGGGGATATTCCCGCAGAGATTGCAATGTTTACCGAATTTGATAAAAATTCTTTTATTGGTGCCCATATATCACCCGACAACTGCGTTTTACTGTTGTGCATTATGCACACAGACGCGCCGTATGAGGCGATGGTTGCGGCCATTTTCTTGTCGTGAGTTAGTCCCCATATGTCGTTAATCATATCTGCGCCTTCGCCGAGAGCTGCACGCGCGCTTTCAGCAAAGTAAGTATCGATAGAAACGGGGACGGGAACATGCTTTTTTATCAGTTTCAGCGGTTGCAGAAAGCGGGAAATTTCTTCTTCTGCGGAAACTTCGGTGTAACCGGGGCGAGTAGACTGCGCGCCTATATCGAGCACCTCTGCTCCGTCCTCCACCGCCTTTTCCGCGGCGGCAAGCACATCGGAAAGAGTGCGGCGGCTACCCTGCCAGAAACTATCAGGCGTGAGGTTGATTATCGCCATTACGTGCGTTCCGCCTTCGAACGCTTTGTTTCCTATAATCATTTTAAAAGAGAAATAACCTGCGCTATCTTTTCGGGCGGGAAATCACCCGCTGTGGAGTAAGTCACCGTTTTGGAGCCGAACTTTTTTACGCCGCGGCAGGTCATGCAGGTGTGCTCGGCCTCGCACACGACAAACACGCCGCGCGCGCCGAGATGTTTATACACCGCCTCAGCCACCTGACCCGTGAGCTGTTCCTGAAGTTGCAGTCTCCTTGCGTACACCTCCACCGTGCGCGCAAGTTTTGAAAGTCCCGCCACTCTCTCCCCGGGTATGTACGCTATGGCCATTCTGCCGAAAAACGGCATGAGATGGTGTTCGCACATAGAGGAAAAGGTTATGTCCTTTTCTATTACTATGTCGCCCGAGTTCACGCGGAACGTCTTGGAAAGATGACGCGCCGCATCGTCCTCTCTGCCGCTCAAAAGTTCGGCATACATATCGGCAACGCGCGCGGGGGTATCTTTCAGGCCCTCCCGCGTGACATCCTCACCAACGGCCGCAAGAAAATCTGCAACGGCCTTTATTGCCTTTTCTCTGTCCATTCCATGGCCTCCTTCAGAAGTGTAAAAGAACCGCATACCGCTACCACATCGCCATCCGCCATGTCGAGCGCATTGCTCACACCGACGGCAGTACCTACATCAGAAAAATGTCTGCGGCAGGCGTTAACTATTTTACCCATTTCCATTGCCCTGTACGAATCGGGCTGTACGGCTATAATGCTCTCCGCACAACCAGATAGTGCGCTGAGCACGCCGTCAATGTCCTTATCGCTGAGGCAGCCGTACACAAGCGTGCGCCGCTTTTTTGCATACGCCGTTGTAAGCAGATGCGCAAGAGGTATAAAACTTTCAGGGTTGTGCGCTCCGTCCAGAATGTATACCCTGCCGCGGGCAACTACCTTCTGCAACCTGCCCGCAAGGTACGCATCCTCAATTCCGCGCGAGATTGCCCCCTCTTCAATGCCGAGAACGCGCGCGGCGCTTATGGCAAGAGCGGCGTTGTACGGCTGTCTGCAACCCTGCATGCGGGTAAAATATCTTTTTCCTTCAAAAATGAAATAGGTGCCGTCCTCTTTTTCCTCAATTTCGGATACGTCCGCACACAGCTTTGCGCCTTTTTCAAAGAATATTCCGCGCACCTCTTCCGGCACGCAACGGGAAACTATCGAGGGACAGTCTTTTATGATGCCCGCCTTGTGAGCGGCTATATCCTCAAGACGCGGTCCCAGAAAAGCCGTATGTTCAAGCGACACGGAAGTTATGAGTGCAAGCACTTTGTGCGTTACCGCATTGGTGGTATCGAGAAGTCCGCCCATACAGCACTCCGTGACGGCGTACTCGCAGCCCTCCTGAACAAACATGTAAAATGCCGCGGCAGTCTGCCTTTCGTATGCGGTGGGACTGTCCTCTAACTTTTCAGCCGCGTCGTCCGCCGCTTTGAGATACTTCTCAACAAGCGCCGCGTCAGCTTTGCCGTCTATGCGGAACTGCTCTTCAAAACAAAAAACTTCGGGCGTGGTATAAGTGCCCGTCCTTTTTCCCGCGGCAATGAGTATGCGGGTAAGATATTCGCATACCGAACCCTTGCCGTTGGAACCGGCGACGTGAATTATTTTAAGTTTTTCATCGGGCGAGCCGAGCGCGTCAAGCAGGGCACGGGTGCGCTCCGTACCAAATTTCATGCCCGCGCGGCGGAGATTTACTATATTATTGACAATTTGTTCAGAGCTCATAAAAAGGACCCCGTAAAAATTTTTCGGCGTCCTTAAAAAAATCAGACGGGTGCAAAAAAATTGCGCCCGTTAAAAACATGATCTGAGGACGCGCACAGCCACCGCAGGTTTAAACCTTTCGTTTGCCGACTGTCCTATCGGCAACACTTAACGCGCCTGTGCATTTAATTTTTTTAAGATTATATCACTATATCCGCAATTTTGCAAGGAATATTGAGCGGCTTTTTGCCGATACTTATTGTATGGCTCTGATTTTTGTTAGAACGGCTATTATTTTTATAACTCTGCTTATAATTATGCGGCTTATGGGCAAGAGCCAGATTGGCGAAATGCAGCCGTTTGAGTTCGTTATCACTCTGCTGATAGCTGAACTTGCCTGCATACCTATGGCCGACTCCTCCATTCCGCTTATGTACGGAGTTGTATCCATTGTGGCAATGTTCATTCTGCACCAGATTGTATGGCTGCTCGATTTATGGTTCAGACCAATGAAAGCCATAATCTGCGGCAGACCCTCGCTTGTGATAACGCGCGAAGGCATAGACGAATACCAGCTAAAAAAGAACAACCTGGACGTCAGCGACCTGATAGAGAGCATGCGTGCTGCTGGCTACTTCAATCTCGACGACGTGTATTACGGTTTATATGAGGCCAACGGAAGTTTTTCCGCTCTTGAAAAGGAGCAAAAGACAAATTCGCTTGCGGTGACGCTTATAGACAGCGGCAGACTGAACAAACACAACCTTGAAACGTGCGGCATAACGCGCGACGCCCTGGATGATTTTTTAAAAGAACAGCACGCTAAAATGAAGAGCGTGCTTGTAATGACCGTTGACGGAAACGGACGGGTATATTTTCAGCGGCGCGGTAGGCCGTACAAAATTTTAGAAATCGAGGCGGCTGAAAAATGGTAAAATCTATAACCCTTACGCTTGCGGCAATAATTTTGTGCATAGCGTTCTTTATATTTGTGGAATGGTATTTAAACAGAGAATTCAACGCCTTTTACGAGGCCGTTGACTGCCTCTACGACAAGACGGAAGAAATGACCGCCACACGCGAAGACGCCGACGCGGTGCGCGCTCTCTGGGCGGATAAGAGAAGCAAACTGCATATCTTCATTCCGCACAACGACATATCTTACGTCGATTACAGACTGAACGAGGCGCTTTCGCTCATTTACACGAACGATTTTTCAGAGGCGCTTTCCAACCTTGAAATAGTGCGTCAGATGGCAAAAAATCTGCCCGACAACTACACTCTGAAACTGGAAAACATATTTTAAGCCGCGGCTGAATTGCTGCGGCTTTTAAACTTAATCATTCGTATTCATCATAGCTGCGCCTGTCTTTGGGCGCCTGGCGACAGCTCTCCTCGCGCGGAGGACAGCACTTTTTAGGTTTGCGGCAATTTCCCTTGTCACCCGAAGGAGCAAGTTCGGCGTCGGTGATAATCACGTCTTCACCTATTCTGACTATCGATGAAAAGGGCAGGTATGTATCCGGCTTGGTAAAACGGAAACCCTTGCAGCCTGTAACATAAAAACCGCATACTCTGCCTTCCGGAAAGGAAAACACAATGTCGCAGACTTTACCGAGATGCCTGCCGTCCTTTACGCTTACCACATCCATCTGTTTCACATCGTTATAAGAAAATTCCAGAATGAAACCTCCTCTGCCGCACAAGCGGACGATACATTATATGCCGGCACAAAAATTTTTGTTACTTTTGAGGAAAATACAGTTCCGCCTTGAAAACATGAGAAAAGTTTAGGGCATAAAAAAGGCGGCGCTTTCAAGCGCCGCCTTTGCATGCAGATTTATTTTTTGAATATGGCGTTGAGAGGATTGTTTGCAAACAGATCGTCCAGTCTGAACACGCTGTCTTTGAGCTGCTCTGCAAAATTTGCCGCCGTGTCGCCGCCTATCCAGGCAACTATCTGGAACACGATGAGAAGAATTGCAAGCGCAACGACAAACATAAATGCCGCGCCGAGAATTTTGTTGATTATCTTGAAGAGTATGTTGTCTATCTCAACTATACCCTTTATAATCTTTACGATTATCACCCTTATAATCTGAATGATTATGAAGAGTACTACCGCAAGCACAATCTTATCTATGTGGATATCCGCGAAGAAGGTGCCTACATTGCCCTGCTCGGTGAGCCAGTTGTTGAACTTGGCAAGCAGATCGCCCACCACGCCCCAGTTGAGCACGAAACCGAATATCAGGTAGCAGACAAACGCAGATATGATTATACCGAAAATTCCGCTGGTGAAAAATTTAAGTCCCTTACCGAAGCCCACCATGGCACCTATGAGGACGAAAAGAATACACCCGACAAGAACAATGATGTCAGCCGTAATCATGAATATACAGACCTCCGAATTATTTAACATTTATATTATAACATTAAAATTACCGCATTGCAATGGTAATTTATGCAAATTTTTTATCAAAAGTTTTTCTGCGATAAAAATTTTTCATTCAATTTGCACAAAACACGTTCAAAAAGTATTGCTTTAAGGGTATTTTACAATAAAATTGCCGTAAAAATTATTGCCGCAACTGCGAAATTTATTACATCGGAACAAAAATTTTCCATATTCTTTTGCAAAGGCGCGGAATAATTTAGCTTAAACTTACCCATACTCTGCGTATAAAAGACAATTGCCCCGCACATATGCCGCAAACAATGCAATTTTACATAATTTAAGGGAGGTTTAAAAAATGCTTCAGAAAGTTAATATCTGCGGTGTGAACACATCGGGATTACCCCTTCTTTCCGCAAAGGAACAGACCGAACTTATGGTAAAACTTAAAACGGGCGACAAGGAGGCGCGCGACAAATTCATTGTGGGAAATATGCGGCTGGTGCTGTCGCTCGTAAAGCGGTTCTGGTCCAAAAACGCCAACGCGGACGACGTTTTTCAGGCAGGCTGCGTGGGTCTTATCAAGGCCATAGATAACTTCGACCTCTCGGTAGGCGTTAAATTTTCCACGTATGCCGTACCGATGATTTTAGGAGAGATTAAACGCTATATACGCGACGGCAACTCGCTGAGAGTTTCCCGCTCAATACGCGACACCGCCTACCAGATTTTAAAGGTGCGCGAGCAGCTTGAAGAGAATGATGACGGCGTGACATACGATAAAATTGCCGAAAAAATGAATATAGCCGTATCGGAAGTGGCATACGCCTTAGACGCCATCTCCGACCCCGTTTCGCTCTACGACCCCGTCTACAACAAGGCGGGCGACACTCTGCTTCTTATGGACCAGATTTTTGACGAAAAGAACAACGACGAGGCCTGGACGGAAAAAGCCGCCCTGTACGAGGCAATGCAGAAACTGGACGAGCGCGAAAAGGGCATACTTTTCATGCGATACTTTGAAGGCAAGACACAGACGGAGATTTCCCGCAAGGTAGGCATTTCGCAGGCTCAGGTTTCGCGCCTGGAAAAGAACGCATTGAAGAGAATCAAAACGGAAATAGGCTGATAAATACAATAAAAAAATAGCGCCGCAGCTTCAGCTGCGGCGCCGTTTTTTGTTTTAAACTGAAAGCAGACCCATAGTCATAAGCACAAACACTATGACGAACAACGAAATAACCGAGGCGACACTCGTCCAGACGACAAGCTGACCAGCGAGCTGCCCGTCGTTATCGCCTATCGATTCAGCCATTATCGCGCTGGATACCGCAACGGGCGTACCGAACAGCGATATGATTGCGGGATACTCCATCTGGCCGAAGTTGAAGAAAGGAACGTATGTGCCCAGAAGTATTGCCACGCCGACTGCAAACAAAGGCGCAAAGACGACACGGAAGATAGTGCCGACTATAATTTCCTTGGTCATTCCCTTTACGGCAGAGAATTCAAACTGTCCGCCGAGAACGACAAGGGCAAGCGGCGTTGCTATTACGCGGAGGTCATCCATCGTGATGTATACGAAAGGCAGGTCTTCCTTTATGGTGAAAGGTGCGGGATCGCCCCAGATTGCAACTTCCGCATAGCGCAGGCCGAGGAATACAAGTCCGGCAACTATACCTATTATCATGGGGTTGGTTACTATGTTGAGCACTATCCTCTTTATGTTGAGCTTATCGCGCTCAATTTTTGCCGCGAGAGTGCCGTCCTCAGAAATCTGAAGCTGCTCTCCCTCCGCCGCTACCTTTGCGGGAGCGTGGAATACGGAAAGAGAAATTACCGCAAGTATGTTGAACAGAGGCACGGTGAATGCCTGAATCATTGCAACGACGCCGTTTACCGTCTGAACGTTTGCAGGGTCTGTACCGGCAAGCGCCTCTGCAAGAGATATGCCTATTATTGCGAAGTTACTTAAAAACGTGCACTGGAACAGCGGTCCGCGGCGACGGGCGTTCTTTGTGGTGAATACCGTTACAACCCAGCCGAGCGCAAACAGAATGAAGATTGCCGCCACCGAGTACACAACAAGACCCCAGTTTATCTCTGACAGGTCGTTTATATTATATATGTTGATAAACAGCATGCAGGGCAGGCAGATATCAAACACGAATTTGTTGCCAATCTGAACAAAGCTCTTGTTGAGAAAACCTGTACGTCTTAAAATGTAGCCGAGCGCAATGAGTGCCACGATAGGTACGACGGCATTTATGGCCGTCATAAAGATGTTGAACATAAATCTTTTTTCCTTTCTCTCATTTTCAGCGCAGGTGTACTGCCCGGCATACATGCCGCAACCACGCGCATTCCCCTTTTACAGAAAGGCGCCACGGAACTTTGCGGAAGACGTAACTGAATTTTCCCGCTCGCCGTTTTGCGAAAATTATTATACATTTTTTTATACGGCTGTCAACGTATGTAAAAACTTAGTTAAATTATTCTTAAAATGATAGAACATACATAAAAGCGAAATTTTTTTGCAAAAATTGTTAAACGCATATCAGCACGCCATGAGTGCATATAACAGTCTGCAAACAAAAAAGAGATGCAACAAAACTGCACCTCTTTCTCTGGTGGAGAAGTGGCAATCTAAAAAGAATTTATTGATGAATTGTAAACAAGCAGAAATATATCTTTACTTCCCATAAAAAAGGTAATATAATATAGACGATCATTACTTGATTGCCTTACATTTAGAATTATTAAACAATAGATAAACTGAGGAGAACAATGGGTCTATTTTCAAAATTATTTGGTTGTAAAAAAAATAAAAATAGCAATTCAATTTCAGTTGAAATTCATAGTTCAAGTGAACAGATCCCCCAATATCAAGGAGATTATGCAAAAACAATATTCTTATATAAACATTCAAGAGCCATGCCTTTGAAAAAAAACGACGAATATCAAAAATTTTTTCTATATGAATTAGGTATTAGAAATCCTCGAAAATATCATTTAGAGCTTATTAAACAAGGGTTATTAATTGAATCTAATTTAAACGACAAGTTGGAGGCTTTGACCGTTAATCAATTAAAATGTCTTATGAATGATTTAAATATTGCCGTGTCAGGTGCCAAATCAAGCTTAATTGAAAAAGCAAAACGTAGTGATAATGTGGACACTATTATCGATAAATATTACAGCAATCAACCTTTTTCTTTGTCTGAAAAAGGTGTTCAATTTATTAACGAACACAATCATTATATATTGTTGTGGAAACATAAAAATTGGTCTATTAGTTGGCAAGAATATGATGAAACAGTACGTTCAACACAATATAAAAAAAGTTTTTACGACATCGTTTGGGGTATTTTTAATAAAAGAATATTGCATTCAACTAATTTTGGATATGATGGATACATTAATATGTATGAGTTGCTTTGTGAAGAGAATAAAATGCCAGAAGCATTGCAGATATTGCTATTGATTTTAAGTCTAGATGTAAGCGGAACTATTTATCAACCGCCGTTTCAATCTTATTTTTATAAATTAATGTCAAAACAAGAATTAATTGACAAAACTAATGTCGCTATTAGTGAACACTATATTAAAGAATTACCTAAATATAAGAAGTATATTGATTTTGAAATTATTGATAAATCCTATAACGATAAATTGCCTATACAAATTTGCGACAAAGATTTATTTACAGAAATTATAACAGAGGGAATTAATGAAACAATAAACTTAAAAAAATACAATTCGATATTAACAGAAAATTATAAAAAACAAATTCCGATTATTATTAAGAATAAAAATTTGTGCAAGCTTTTAGGATTAAAAGTTGATTAATGATTAAAGATACAAATTTTGGCACTATTGCGGGTGCTTGAATAAACGAGCGGCTCGGCTGCGCCCAAAAGGCATTGTGTCAAGCTGACAGGAAAAGAAAAAACCTAAAACGACTTACACTCAACGCGGTTCGTTTTAGGTTTCGTTTGGTGGAGCATAGCGGATTCGAACCGCTGACCTCTACACTGCCAGTGTAGCGCTCTACCAACTGAGCTAATACCCCGTGGCAAATATTATAACAGATACTGCCCCGACGCACAAGCATTTTTGCGCCAAATTTTTACTTAAGCACAAATAAAGTGCCCCTCCCGAAGACGCGGGAACAAGGCACTTTGCTTTTAAATGGCAATACAAGCGGCAACAAAAGGCCGCCATATTTTCATAATCAGAAAATGTCGCGCTCAACGGGAACATAAAACAGCTTTTCAGCCTCCTCCCCGCGGGCAAACGAAAGTATCCACATAAGTTTTGCAACAATGGCTTCAAGCGTCATGCAGCGGGCCTCGAGCACGCGTCCGCAGGAACGGAGCTTTCTGCCGACCGCATATTTATCCATCGCGCTGCCCTCGTGTTCGGCCTGCGTGGTGAGAACGGCCGTCTTACCCATCGATATGAAGTGCGAAAG
>DVMA01000058.1 GCA_018715195.1 Candidatus Coproplasma excrementavium
TACCCGATTCATCGGCATAATTCTCACCGCAGACCGAACAATGATAGTACTCTTTATTTCCAGCCTCCGTACAAGTTGCCGCCAATGCGGGAATATGCTTCATAATGTGCCCCGTTGCGGGAACGGATACATTCTGCAAAACAGTTTCGCAGTTTTCGTCGCTGAAATCAATGCCGCAGACCATGCAGTGCCAGCTCTCATTACGGCCGCTCTGCGTGCACGAAGGCGGAACGGCAGGCAGATATTCCGTTATATGGTCGGTTTTCTCTGTTGCGGGAATGACATCCAGCTCCTCGGTCGCGTCCCCGTCGGCAAAAATCTTGTGACACTCCGAACACTCCCAGTACTCCTCGCAACCGTTTTGCATGCAGGTTGCCTCCACGGACGGGTAGTATATAAGATTATGTTCGTGTGACGACGTACAAGCCGATACTATCGCCGCGACCGCTGCAATTATCATTATTAAAATTGCGGGCAATATCTTTTTCATATTCATTCCCCTTATCTTTTTTGCATTTTATTGCACAGTTAGAGTATAGCACGATTGCGGTCTGCGTGCAATTTTTAAAATCTAACAAAATTGTAATAAAATTGTAAGACATTGCCGAGGCGGATATAACATAATAAAGAATGCCGCCGCGGGGAAAATTTTCCCGCGGCGGCATACAAATTCAGTTCTCCTGTCTGTGCGAACAAGTGCAGTCCGTGCAGTCACAGCAATGGCAACGCTTTTTAAGATACTTGTTGCGAGTGGCCATTCCTCCGCGGATATGGCGTTCGGACAGGTTTTTATCGAGTACGGCGCGCACGCCCCAGTACAGCTTTCCGTCTATAAAGCGAAGGCGCTCGGTTACATCCTTATGAACGCCCGACTTGCTGGTTTTGAAATGGCTTGCGCATGCGCGCACCGTGGCGCCCGTGGCGATTATGTATTCAGCTTCCTGCACCGCCCTGCATGCAATGTGATCCCAGGTTGTATTATCAGACATATCATTCCCCCACTTTCAACGGCGTTTTGCCGTTATAGAATAATATGCCGAATTTTGCCGCTTTATGACGGGAGGCAATGTTTTTAATTCACATAAAAAAAGCGCACGCAGAAATTGCGCACGCTTGGTTTACTTTTTACAATGCGGCCAGGCCGCAATAAATCAGTCGGTATAACGGTTGAGGTTGGCTCCGTTCTCCCAAAGACGTTCAAGATTATAAAAGTCCCTCATTTCGTCGTTGAAGATGTGGACGATTACATCGCCGTAGTCAAGTACATTCCAACGGCCCTCTCTGCCGCCGTCCTTGCGGGAGGGTAACTCGCCGAACTCCTTTTCCATCTTCTCCTCTACGTGATCGGCAAGTGCCTGCACCGAAGTGGACGACCTGCCGCCCGCGATTACAAAATAATCGCACAGAGAACTCTTTTCGTGTACGTCTATATAGACAATGTTTTCGCCCTTTTTATCCGACAGTAGCTTGCATATGGCAAGCGCTTTTTCTTTACTCGTCATTAAAAATTTCCTTGAATATTTTTATTTTGAAGTTGCGCCGCGTACGGCGCTCCCCCTTAAATTCTGTTTTTGTGCGCGTTGTACTGCTTTATGTAGTCGTACGCCGCCTGCGTGAGCGGATAGATGTATTTGCCTTCCGCCCTGAGATAGTCAAGCTCCATTTTAAGCGACTCTTCAAGGCAGGCGTCTATATCTTTTGCAAACAGCTTTCTCAGTTTGTCCACGCCCTCAAAGTCGCGCCCCTCTTCAAGCATATCGCAGAGAAAGAGCAATTTTTCAAGGTCGGACATATCGGGTCTGCCGCTAGTATGGTAGCGTATGGCGTTTAAAATATCTTCATCGGCTATGCCGAATTCGTGTTCGGCAAGGTACGCGCCCGAAAACTGGTGCATAACGCTTTCAGGTACGCCTTCGGGCGGAACGAAGTCCTTTAAAAGCTTATCTGAAGGCTTTAAATTTTTTGCCACATCGTGCAATGCCGCCGCCGTTACGGCAGTCTTTTCGGGTATTTTGAACCTGCGGCAGTTTTCGGCCGCCATATACGCAACGCGCAGAACGTGTGCGGCGCGCTTTTCGTTCATAAGCTTCTGCGCGCGGGGCAGAGAAGGTATGAGATACAGTCCCTGCGCCTTTATGTATTCGGCTATGCCTGCGGGCACATATTCGGAGATGTCCAGTCCCATTGCCGCACGCACGCGCACGCGGGTTGAAGATATGTCTGCGCCCTTATAACCTATCACCGTGGCAGTTTCGCCGTAGTCGTTCTGGAAATCGCGTTGTGCAAGATTTATATCCGCACTGCCCTCCCTTGCGCATACGGCAAGCTTAACACACTTTAAGATACGCTCGGGGTACACCCACATGGGGAAATATGCAAACATATCCGCGCCCATAAGGAAGTAAATTTCATCATCGGGGTACTTATGCCTGAGGTACTCGCAAGTGACATATGAATAGCTTGCACCCCCCTTGCTCACTTCGAAGTCAGAAACTTCGCCAAGTCCATCAAAGGCTATGCGGCACATTTCAAGGCGGGCAGAAGGCGCCGCCGTTATGAAACCGCTCTTGTGCGGGGAAACGGCCGTGGGCATTATTATAACTTTATCAGCGCCGAGACGCTCCTTTGCCGCCTTTAACATGGCGACGTGCTCATTGTGAACGGGGTTGAACGCCCCTCCGAAAAGTATTATCTTCATAGCGGTAAAATAAATGTATAAAGCAACAAAATTTACGTTCGGGTTTTGGTTTGAAATTATATATTGCGGGGAATAACTTTGTTATGAAAAGATTTATTCCGCTTATAGGCGACACCGTTCTTGCGGCGGTGTGCGCGTTTTTACTGTTTTTTACGCTTGTAAGGTATTACAGCGGCTCCGCCGCGGGACTTGCCGCGGGAATTTGCGGAGCGATGGCGGCCGGCGGCGCGGCGTTTGCCTACATCAGCATAAAGCAGAAAAAGTCCAGCGATTCCGCGGCCGAAAGCAGCGGCGCCGTAAAACTGTTTACTCACCTTTCACTGCTTGAAAGCGGCGAGGCGGCCGAGCTGTTCCGCAGTCTGATTCCCGGCGGCAAAACGCAAGGCGACAGAGTTGAAAGCGATGACGCAATATACTTTTTGCACTTTGAGCCCGAACCTGCCGACATGAACGACGTTTTATGCGCCGCACGCGCAAAGACGGACAAAAAGAAGTATTTTGTATGCCGCAACGCTCTGCCAGCATGCGCCGAATTTGCGCAGTGCGCCGACGTTGAAATACTCAATGCCGCAAAAATTTACAAGCTTTTCAAAGATGCACGCGCTCTGCCGCAGAAGTACCTTGGAGAACGCAGCAAGGTTAAATTTTTTGCCAGGATAAAGGGCAATTTTTCAAGAAAAGTATGCCTGCCCGCGTTCTGGTCGGGCGCGGCACTGCTGTTTTTCAGCTACTTTACCTACTACCCCATATATTATATAATCACGGGGTCGCTGCTGCTTACGCTGTGCGTGGCCGCCGCAATATTCGGAAAGAGCAAGGGCGCCTGATTAGGGCAAGGGCGCCTGATTTTTATTTATTGCCCGCCACATGCCTTTTGCAAAGAGTGCTTGTAATTTATGCGTTGCGGTACAATCGGAGCGGACTTTTTCAGTTGAGCTGAATATGCTCCACGCCCTTTTTCTGAGACCTGCGGTAGAGCACGGCCTTGCGACCGATTACTATGACGCATTCTGCGCCGAGACGCTCAGCCAGCTGGTCGCCGATTTCGCGGGGAACGCCGTCTGCATTTTCGAGTATGTTTATCTTGATAAGCTCGCGTGCTTCAAGGCAGTCGGAAAAGCTTTTGAGCATATTTTCGCCTATGCCGTCCTTTCCCACCTGGCCTATCGGGGTTATGTTCGCCGCGAGAGATTTTAATTTGCTCCTCTGTTTTGAAGTAAGCATTGTCACATCCTTAATAGTTTCTGCGCGCCCGAGGCGCGCTTATTTTTATGCGCTTTTTATGCGCGGTTGTATCTGCATTATTTTCCCCGCCGCCCGCGTTAAATAAGGCATATGTGCGGGGCAATTGAGTTTTTTATCAGAAAATTATTCCACAAAGTCGAATTCCACTTCGCCGATAGAGACGGTGTCGCCCTCTTTTGCGCCCATCTCGCGGAGCTTTGCAATTACGCCCTTGTCGCGCAGAATCTTCTGGAAATATGCCATTGAATCGGGGTCGGAAAGCACTACGTTGCGGCAGAGCATGTCCACAAGTTCGCCCTCCACCACGTACACGTCGCCGTCCTTGTAAATTTCAAAGCCGAGGTCGGAAGGCTTGCGGTAGGTGAAGTTTTCATCCGCCTCCTCGCGGGCAACGGGAGGAAGTTTTTCCAGCTGATTTACAAGCTCTTCAAGCAGAGGAATGAGTCCTTCACCCGTTACGGCGGTAATAGGGAATATTTTGTATTTGCGGCCGTACTTGCGCTTGAAGACTTTGATGTTTTCCTCCGCGCCGTACACGTCGCACTTGTTGAGCGCTATTACCTGCGGAAGAGAGGCAAGCTTCTTTGAATAGCCCGCAAGCTCTGCATTTATCTTTTTGAAGTCCTCAACGGGGTCGCGCCCCTCGCAGCCAGATATATCGACTACGTGCAAAAGAAGGCGCGTACGCTCTATATGCCTTAAAAAGTCGTGTCCGAGGCCTGCGCCCTGAGCGGCGCCCTCGATAAGACCGGGAATGTCGGCCGCAACAAAGCTCTTGTCGAACACGCGCACCACGCCGAGGTTGGGCGAAAGCGTTGTGAAGTGATAGTTTGCAACCTTGGGCTTTGCCGCAGAAATTTTGGAAAGCAGCGTACTCTTGCCCACGTTGGGGAAGCCTATTATGCCCACATCGGCAATTACTTTGAGTTCGAGCACGAGGACGTGCGGTTCGGTCTTTTCACCCTTCTGTGCAAAGTTGGGCGCGTGCCTGCGCGCCGTGGTGAAGCGGGTATTGCCCTTGCCGCCCCTGCCGCCTTCGGCTATAAGCTTTTTTTCGCCGTCGGTGAACATGTCGGCTATTATCGTGCCCGTTTCATAGTCCCTTACGACGGTGCCGACGGGCACTTTTATTATTACGTCAGCGCCGCCCTTGCCATAGCAGAGATTGGTGCCGCCCTTTTCGCCGTTGCCAGCAAAATATTTGCTTGTATAGCGAAAGGGCAGAAGGTCGTTCAGCCCTCTGTCCGCAACGATGTATACGTCGCCGCCCTTGCCGCCGTCGCCGCCGTCCGGTCCGCACGCGGGCTTGCCCTTGTACGACTTGAACGAATTCATTCCGTCGCCGCCGTCGCCTGACTTTATTGTAATTCTGACCTTATCGGTAAAGGTATTCTTTTCAGCCATTTTTATATATTCTCAGCCACTCCTCTGCGCGTTCGCACAGTTCGGAGTTATTTTTTGTTTTGTTTATCATGGCATACAGATTTTCTTCGTTCACCTGTCTGCCGAGGAGCTGTCTGAATCTGCACGCGGCGTTGAGTTCTTCCGCGGAGAGCAGAAGCTCTTCCTTCCTCGCACCTGAAGCCTTTATGTCTATCGCGGGGAATATGCGCCTTTCGGCCAGCTCGCGCGAGAGAACTATCTCCATATTGCCCGCCGACTTGAACTCCTCATATATGATATCGTCAAGCTTGCTGCCCGTATCTATGAGCGCGGTCGCAATTATGGTGAGCGAGCCGCCGTCCTCCGTGTTGCGCGCCGCGCCGAAAAACTTGCGCGGTTCGGCCAGAGCCTGAGGGTCAAGTCCGCCCGAGAGCATTCTGCCCGAATTGGTCACTGAGTTGAATGCGCGCGTAAGCCTTGTAATGCTGTCCAAGAGTATGACCACATCCCTGCCCATCTCCACAAGGCGCTTTGCGTGTTCTAGCGCAAGCATTGCAGCGTGTATGTGATGGTATTCGCCGCGGTCGAAAGTAGAATAAATTACTTCCGCTCCTTCCACCGCGCGCTTTAAGTCGGTCACCTCTTCGGGACGCTCGTCTATGAGCAGAACAATGACGTGCGCCTGCGGATAGTTTTCGCACACGGAGCACGCTATCGTCTTGAGCATAGTCGTCTTGCCCGCCTTGGGCGGGGATACTATGAGTGCGCGCTGTCCCTTGCCTACGGGGGAGAACAGGTCAATCACCCTCTCCGTAAGACCGCACCCCTCGCGTTCGAGGGTGTAACGATGGTCGGGATAGCAGGGTATCAGCCGCTCGAATACCGCACGCGGATTGAGCTGGTCCGGACGCACGCCGTTTACACTTATTATATATGTCGCGCCGGGGCACTCGCCCTCCTTGCGGCGCTTTGCCTTGCATGTTATTTCGTCGCCTTCGCGAAGGCGGAAACGGGTAACGAACGAGCTGTGGACGAATACATCGCCGCCCGAGGTGATTTCATAGTTGCGCGTACGCAGAAACCAGAACTTTTCGGTAAATTCAAGCACGCCCGAATATACCTTTTCATCGTCGGAATAATCATAGTCCGACTGAACGCCTATTTCTTCCTCTTCGCGCGCGGGTTCGGCCTTTTCAGAGGTTTCCTCTTCCGACTGCCCGCCCAGACTGCGGCACCTTTCCACAAGACCGACTATGTCCCTGTCGTACGCGTCCGACTTGGGTGGTGCACCCTTTGTGGCACGCGGCGCGGGTTCGGCCTTGCACTCGGCTATCTCCATTATGCTGTCTATGAGCGGAGCTTTGTTCATATCCGCAGGACGCTTTACGCCCACCGCTCTGCCTATCTGCCTGAGGTCATATATGCTGCGCTTTTCAAGTTCTGCCCGTAATTTCTGCAATATATCGCTCGGTATCAATCCTCGACTCTCTCCATAACAATTATTTTGGTGCTGTCGCCGCCGAGGTCCTCGCGGGAGATATCTATCTCGCTTCCGCCCTCGGGGTCAACCTGCTCTTCATCGAAAAGGTCGGTAAATTCGTCCACCTTGTCAATGTCCAACTTTTTGCCCTTTTCGCGGTAGTGCATGGGTATTACGATATCCGGCATTATCCTGTCCACGAATTCCTTGGCCTGCTCTGCATCAATAGTATATTCGCCGCCGACGGGAATGAGAAGAACATCTACTGGCAAAAGCGCCTCGATAAGTTCTGTGGAGCAATCCTCGCCGATGTCGCCGAGGTGGCATACCTCTATGCCGTCCATGCTGAATTTGAAGATTATGTTTTCCCCGCGCAGACGGCCGCCTTCGTTATCGTGGAAACTCTTTATCGAGTTTATCTCCACGCCCGGAAGGTCATAGCTGCCCTCCTTGTCGATGACTACTGGTGAGCCGCCTACTTTTTCTACTGCGTCGTGATCGTAATGGTGGTGCGAAACTGTCACCGCGTCGGCAGTGACTTCGGGCATCGAGCAACCCAATTTATCTGAATAGGGGTCGGTGACTATGGTTGTGCCCGTACTCTCTATCAACTGGAAGCTGGAATGTCCTAAATACCTGATTTTCATAAAATCTGAATTTTACTCCTGAATATTGCAAACAAAAAAATGCTTTTTTTAATTTATATCTGAGGCCTTGCGGCCGCATAAAGACAATGTTATTTTTTTAGGGGCATATTGCCGAAGTTCAGCTTCTGAGCGGTTTGCCTATCCTTTCGGCGGTGAACACAAGCTCGGTTGCAATATCGCCCAACGCGTAATTGAGCGCCACCGAACAGCCGTCGTCCGAAAGACTTATGCCCAGCGCAAAGGTGTGCAGGGGAACGGGAAACTCCCTTTCGCCTTCGCGCAGAATGCAGAGCGTATCCTCGCCCTCTATGAAACGCATTTCAAAGCCGAGGTTTCCGCGCCTCTGCTGCGTCACTTCCCCGCCCCTCACCGTAAGACGGCACTCGTCGCCCTCGGAATAGTAATGCACGGAAAATTCGTCCTCGCCGATGGTCAGCTCGCCTATGGACGAGGTATTGAATTGCTGTCCACCCGAAACCGAGGAGACGTTTACCCTGACTTTCATATGTACCTGCGCCGTACCCGCCGTTTTGCGCCGACGGAAAAACGGCTCAGCGGGACGGAAACTCTGTGATTTTTATGTCATCGCCGCTGTAATTTTCCATGGAACGGGAAAAACGCTCGCGGCCGCATCTGAGCACGCCGCGGAGCTTATCCTCACCCTCTTCGATGGCGCGGCCTATTTCAAAAAGGTGTTCGCACAGCTCGCGTATTCTTGCGGAAAGATTTTCGCGGTTGAGCATGTAAAGCTCCGACCACACTCCCTCATCCACGCCCGCAATTCTCGTCATGTCCTGAAAACTGCCGCCAGTAAAGCCCGAGCAGCTTTCAATCTCCTCGTCCTTTACGTAAGCATTCGATACGATGTGGGCGAGCTGGGAGGTATAGGCAATCTTTCTGTCGTGCACGGCGGCCGAGCACTCCACCATCTTTTTAAAGCCCATTTCGCGCGTGAGCTTTGCAATGGTATCCCTTGCGGCGGGGTTGGTCTTTTCGCAGGAGGTTATTACCATGCTTGCGCCGTCGAACAGCGTTTCGCAGGCGTTGTATACGGAAGATACCTCCTTGCCCGCCATGGGGTGCGTGCCGACATAGTAAAAGTTGCGCGGAATTGAATAGACCTCGCGCTCCATGAACTGTTTTACGCCGCAGATATCGGAAACTATCGCGCCGTCTTTGAAAGTATTTGAATTTATGAATGCTACGGCCGCACGCGGGGGAAGGCAGACGAAAACCACGTCATACCCTTCAAAACTTTTTGCGGCGGAACATATGATGCCCTTTTCCAACGCGAATTCAAGCGGAGCCGCCGAACGGTTCCAGCCGTCCGCCCCGTAACCCGCGCGGCGGAGCGCCATGCATATGGAGCCGCCTATAAGACCGAGCCCCGCAACGCATATTTTCATATGTACGCTGCCTCCTGCGCTTACTGCGCATACTTTTTAAGTTATTATACCATATAAATCCTTTTAATTCAATTAAATTGACGATATTGTAAAAAAATCTTTCGCGCGGCGCCGACGCGTAAAAAAATACCGACCCGCCGCAAAAAGTTTATTCTATTATTGCCCTTCTGCGGTTGACTTTCGCAAAACAATTATTTATAATTGAAGTCGATAAAAAATTATTGATTCAAGGAGAATTGTTTTTTATGAACAAAATGTCTGTCAAAGACCTCAAGGATCTCAAAGGCAAAAAAGTACTTGTACGTTGCGACTTCAACGTCCCCATGAAGGACGGCAAGATAACCGACGAAAACAGAATACAGGGCGCTCTTCCCACCATCAAATATCTGCTCGAAAACGGCGCAAAAGTTACCCTTTGCTCCCACCTCGGCAAACCCCACTCCATCTTCTCCGCTACCTTCAAGCTCAACAAGAAGGATAAGAAAAAGGTAGAAGCAGGCGAAACCACTGCCGAAGCCATAGAGGCTAAAGCACGCAAGGAAGAGCCCGTTAAACTTACCCTCGCTCCCGTTGCCGCAAGACTCAACGAACTGCTCGGCGGCAAGGTTGCTTTTGCAAAGGACGTAATAGGTCCCGATGCCAAAGCTAAGCGCGACGCGCTCAAAGACGGCGAGGCAGTCCTTCTCGAAAACCTCCGCTTCCACTGGGAAGAAGAGGCCAACGACGAGGCTTTCTGCAAAGAGCTTGCGTATGACGCAGAAATTTATGTAAACGATGCATTCGGCACCGCTCACCGCGCACATGCCTCCACCGCAGGCATCGTTCAGTACGGCATTATAAAGACCGCCGTTTGCGGCTTCCTCATCGAAAAGGAACTCACCGTAATGGCTGACACCCTCGAACATCCCGTTCGTCCCTTCGTTGCCATCCTCGGCGGCGCAAAGGTTGCAGACAAGCTCAACGTTATAAACAACCTGCTTGAAAAGTGCGATACCCTCATCATCGGCGGCGGCATGGCCTACACCTTCCTCAAGGCAAAGGGCTATGAAGTAGGCACCTCCCTCCTCGACGAGGAAAAGATTGACTACTGCAAGCAGATGATGGATAAGGCTGAAAAACTCGGCAAGGAACTTGTACTTCCCATCGATACCGTCGTATGCGACAAATTCCCTGACCCCATCGATGCTCCCATCGAAGTTGAAACCGTTCCCTCCGACAAGATTCCCGCAGACAAGATGGGCATGGATATCGGCGAAAAGACAAGGGCGCTGTATGCAAGCAAAGTACACAACGCCAAGTCCGTAATCTGGAACGGCCCCATGGGCGTGTTCGAGAACCCCACCCTTGCAAAGGGTACCATTGCAGTTGCCCAGGCGCTTGCTGACGTTTACGGCAAGTGCACCACCATCATCGGCGGCGGCGACAGCGCGGCAGCCATACAGCAGCTCGGCTTTGCAGATAAGGTTACCCATATCTCCACCGGCGGCGGCGCATCCCTTGAACTCTTCGAAGGCAAAGTGCTTCCCGGCATTGCCTGCCTCAACGACAAGAACTGATTTATATAAAAACATTCTGCGGCGGCGGGAAAATTCCCGCCGCCGCAATATAAAAATTACATAACACATCGCTGAATATTATTTTTGGAGAGCTTAAAATGGAAAGAAAACCTTTTATTGCAGGCAACTGGAAAATGAACATGACCGCAGAAAGCGGTGCAAAACTCATTAAAGAACTTATACCCCTCGTAAAGAATGCCGACTGCGACGTTGCGCTCTGCGTACCCGCAATACTCATCCCCGCAATGACCGAGGCCGCAAAGGGCAGCAATATTGCAATCGGTGCGGAAAACATGCACTGGGAACCCAAGGGCGCATACACCGGCGAAATTTCTGCCGACATGCTCAAGGAATACGGCGTTAAATACGTTATTATCGGCCACAGCGAAAGAAGGCAGTACTTCGGCGAGACCGATGAAACGGTAAACAAGCGCACCAAGGCCGTAATCGCCGCAGGCATGACCCCCATTATGTGCATAGGCGAAACGCTTGAACAGCGCGAAGGCGGAATCACCGAGGAAGTGCTTTCCAAGCAGCTTGAAACCGACCTTGCAGGCATTGAAGACGTTACCAAGGTTGTCATAGCTTACGAACCCGTATGGGCAATAGGCACTGGCAGAACCGCCACCGACGAACAGGCTCAGGAGACAATAGCATTCATCCGCAAAAAGATTGGCGAACTCTTCTGCCCCAAGTGCGCGGCTAAAGTTATCATTCAGTACGGCGGCTCCATGAACGCAGGCAACTGCAAGGGTCTTATGGCTCAGCCCGACATAGACGGCGGTCTTATCGGCGGAGCTTCGCTCAAGCTTGACTTTGCCACCATCGTAAATTACAACAAATAAAACTTTAATTAAGGCTTAAAACGGCCCCCCTGCAACAAGAGTTGCAGGGGGCCGTTTTTTTATATAAATATGCAATAATCGCGCCATATGTGCGGGCAAATTGTAAAAGACATTTTCACTCAATCGGGAAAATGTCTTTTATTTTTTAGTTTATTCTGACGTAATTTTATCAATAATAATCTTTGGAACCGTGTTTGAGTCTGTAATTCCACCTTGCAAACTTAATTATGGAAATTATTGTCCAGACAAGCGCTATGCATCCGACTACGCCGAGCGCAATTGCGTTTGTAGGGAAGAAAACGTAATTGAGAACGACAAGTATCGCAGCGATAGCCGCGCTGGATCCGAGCGCCGTCCAGAAAAGACTTCTCGTTCTGGGTCTGTCCGTAATTTCAATTCTTGTGTCATCGATGTCGCGGTATTCGCGCTCTATGTAGTCCTCTTTGTCGAACGCCATTTCCGCAAACGTGAACACGCTGAACGCAAATATGCTGATAAAATGTCCCGCAGCCCAGTTCAGATCAAACGTACCGTCCGATTCGGGCATTGCGAAGGATACTGCTATCGTTGCAACAGCGGCGGCCACCATTAAAAAATATCTTAAATATACAAACTTTGTGCAGAGTTTCAAAATAATCGTAAGCACTATAAGGCCCGCGATTATTATAACAATACCTAATGCCACGTTATCCATTGTAAGTCACCTTATATTATGCACGGAATTTCTTTGATTCCATCGATTTCTTAAGCTGATGTTTCTTGAATTTATAGAGCAGACCGCAGACGATTGCGCCGATTATGCCGACAAAATTGAAAAGTATGCCGAAAAGCAACCCTGCCGACCCGAGACCGCTGTCCGAAAGTATCGCAAGCGCAATGCCGACGGCAAATACAAGCACGCCCAAGCCTGCACCTATGGAATAATTCCTCTTCTGTTTTGCAAGCAGGTCGCGGTGAATGTTCCTCCACTCCTCTTCCGAATAGCACTCTGCGTCTGTGCCTAAAAACTCGTTCAGCTAACCCATGAGCACGGTAAGACTGGTCAGCGCGGGCGATGCCGTATGCGCAATTTTGTTCACCGTTACGTCTATTCCTATGTACTTGTCGCCGTAAACGTCCTCCACGTCCAGGAAAGAATACTTCGCCGCAAACGATTCAAGAAAATCTTCATAGCTCTTATAAGCCTTTCCGTGAACCTCGTACACATCTTCAAGGTCGTAAAGAACCTGGGAAGACTTCCCCTTTCTGAAAAAGACAAGCATCGTCAGATAGCTGTCTTCACCGAAGGGAAAATTGCAATTTACCATCGTCTTGCTCTTTATCAGTTTTGTGCCGGTAAGTTTT
This sequence comes from Candidatus Coproplasma excrementavium, assembly GCA_018715195.1. Classification (GTDB taxonomy): domain Bacteria; phylum Bacillota; class Clostridia; order Christensenellales; family Borkfalkiaceae; genus Coproplasma; species Coproplasma excrementavium. Next base: position 12,605 of record DVMA01000058.1, read on the forward strand.
GCAAGATGTTTTACCAACGAATAATCTTTCATAATACCTCCTTTGTAAAAATATGATTATTCTTATACCCACAAAATATAAATTGTCCTATAACAGGACAATTAAGCACCTTAAATAAAATATCATACTTTGGTTCCGTGTCAAGAAAATCAAAAATAAAACAGCGGACACGGGGAGATTTTTATGGCAAGAATAATAGACGGGCCAAAGATGAACCTTATAGGCGCAAACGTGGCCAAAAGACGAAAGGAACTCAGACTGAGCCAGCAGAAACTTTCAGCAAAGCTTGAGCTTTACGCCGTCTACGTGTGCAGGGGCTCTATTTCCAGAATAGAAGATTTTTCGCGCACGGTTACAGACATAGAACTCTTTGCTATTGCTAAAGCACTTAAAACGGACATCTGCGAACTCATCGACGAAACAATACTCAACGGCTGAAAAAACCCGCCGCGCAGAATTTTCTGCGCGGCGGGTTTTTCGCGCAATACAAAAATAAATTTCGTTTTTTCAATCAGCGTTTTTTAAGCTTTGAGTGCTGCCGTCTGCGCAACAAAATATGCCCATAACACAAAAAACACCTTAATAAAGTTGCTAACCGACCCGTTTTGGGTTTATAATATTCTATGTAAAAAAGCTTTTAAGAGAGGTAATTTATGGCTAAAAAACCCTATGCTATAATCATAATGGATGGTTACGGCCTTGCCCCCGCAGGTGCAGGCAACGCCATTTCCATTGACGGAAGCAAAAACGTTAACGAACTCATGAAGGAGTACCCCTCCGCCACCCTCGGCGCAAGCGGCCTTTCGGTAGGTCTGCCTGAAGGTCAGATGGGCAACAGCGAAGTCGGTCACCTCAATATGGGCGCCGGCAGAATAGTTTACCAGGACCTTACCAGAATAACCAAGTCCATAGAGGACGGCGATTTCTTTGAAAATCCCGCTCTGCTCAAAGCTATGGACAACGCTAAAAACGGCAAAAAACTTCACCTTTACGGCCTGCTTTCCAACGGCGGCGTACACAGCCACATAACCCACCTTTACGCACTTCTGAAAATGGCAAAAATGCACGGCGTAAAGGACGTGTTCATCCACTGCTTTACCGACGGCAGAGACGTTTCCCCCACCTCAGGCGCAGGCTTTGTACGCGACCTTCAGGCAGAGATTGACAAAATAGGTTGCGGCAAGATTGCATCCGTCTGCGGCAGATATTATGCAATGGACAGGGACAACAACTGGGACCGCATTGAAAAGGCATACGACATGCTCACCCTCGGCGACGGCATACGCTGCGAAAATGCTGCCGACGCACTCGAAGAGAGCTACAAAGAGGGCGTGACCGATGAATTCATAAAGCCCACAAAGGTATACGAAAACGGCAAGCCCATAGGTCTTCTTGAAAAGGGCGACAGCGTGATATTCTTCAACTTCCGTCCCGACCGCGCAAGAGAAATCACACGCGCGGTATCGCAGAAGGAATTCATAGTTCCCAAGGGCAAGGCCTTTGAAAGAAAGACAGGTTTCCTTGCGCCCGTATACGTATGCTTCACCGTTTACGATGCGCAGTTCGAGGGCATTGAAATAGCTTTCCCCGAAAAGCACATCAAAAACACGCTCGGCGAATACCTTGCCTCCCTCGGCAAAAAACAGCTGAGAATTGCAGAAACGGAAAAGTACGCACACGTAACCTTCTTCTTCAACGGCGGCGTGGAAGCACCCAACCCCGGCGAAGTACGCGACCTTATCCCCTCGCCCAAGGTTGCAACATACGACCTGCAGCCCGAAATGAGCGCATACCTTGTCACCGACAAAGTGATTGAAGAGCTTGACAGCGGCGAATTTGACGTAGTCATTCTTAACTTTGCAAACTGCGACATGGTCGGCCACACGGGCGTTATTCCCGCAGCAGTAAAGGCCGTTCATGTTGTTGACGAATGCGTAAAGCGCGTTCTGGACAAGATTCTTTCCATGGGCGGCTCTGCAATACTTACGGCTGACCACGGCAACGCAGACAAGATGATAGGCGAGGACGGCAAGCCCTTCACGGCGCATACAACAAACCGCGTGCCCGTTGTGCTCGTTTCCGATCAGTTCAAAAACGTTACGCTCAGAAAGGACGGCATACTTGCAGATATCGCTCCCACCCTTTTAAACGTAATGGGTCTGCCCGTTCCCGCAGAAATGACCGGCAAGAACCTTATAGAAGGCTGAATTTGAATTTATTCAGGCGGCGCACTATGCGCCGCCTCTTTTTATATTCATTAAACACATCTGCACATAAAAAAAGGCTATACTGAAAGACGTTTTCAGTAAACATTCATAACAACATTCGGGCCAAAAACGTAAAGCTACGGCGGAAAAAATTCCGCCGCAGCTTTATGATTATTGCATGGGTGAGCTGGTACTTAATTTGATGCGTTCAAATCAGCTTTTTTATAATAATAATTATAAGCAACGATATGATACTTGTCAAGTTTTTTTTAAAAATCAGTCATATAATTATTGGGCAAACAAACCACACAAATCACCGCAAAAAACCCTTTACGGAAAATATGTTATGTTGCATAAACAACGCTCTCATTGCGCTAAATCATATATGACTGATTACATCAGCGCTGTGGAAATAAGAATAAATTCAGTCGCATAATTTTTCTCTGTCTGAAAAAAGGATAAATTTATTTAACTGAATTTTTGCATAAAATAATAATAGTTGCGGCATATATGCGGGGCAATTGAACAAATGCGCATTGCCGCTTATTAAATTTTATATGAGCGGACGCGCAAAATGTTTGCAAAAAATCAACTTCGGGCATATAATCATTACCGAAAAATACTCACCGCGCCCGCGGGCGCATACATCGGTCTGAAATGATAAAGTTTGATGCGGCAAAATTCTTTTCAAAAAATTACGTGGTGGTTATCGGCGCGCTTATATGCTGTATGCTTTGGGGAAGCGCCTTCCCCTGCGTTAAGCTGGGTTACACCCTTTTCAATGTGGACACCACCTCCTACTCCTCGCTCATTTTATTCGCGGGCGTAAGGTTTACTCTTGCAGGCATACTCGTGCTGTTGTTCGGGTCAATTTCCCAAAGGAAATTGTTGTTGCCAGCACGCAGAAACATATGGTGCGTTCTTGTTGTGGGCCTGTTCCAGACGGCGCTGCAATACACCTGCTTTTATATAGGTCTTGCCCACCTTTCGGGCGTGAAGAGCTCCGTTCTTAACGGTCTTGGCGTATTCTTTACAATAATTGCCGCCTGCTTTATATTCCGCACGGAAAAATTCAACCTTATAAAACTTATTGGTTGCGTTGCAGGTTTTGCAGGCGTGCTTGTAATGAACCTTGACGGACTGGACTTCAACTTTACCTTTACAGGGGAAGGACTTATAATAATGAGCGGACTTTCCGCAGCAATGGCGGCGGGCTTTGTGAAGATTTTTTCGCGCAGGGAGAACACCACCACCCTATGCGGCTGGCAGTTTTTCTGCGGCGGAGCGGCACTTATAATAATAGGTGCGGCTACGGGCGGACGCATACAACCCCAGAGCGGCGCAAGCTTTGCAATGCTTGCATACCTTGCCTTTCTTTCCGCGTGCGCCTTTACATTGCAGGGATATCTTTTAAAGTATAACCCCGTATCCAAAGTGGCCGTATTCAAGAGCACCAACCCGCTCTTCGGTGCACTGTTTTCTGCAATTGTCCTTGCGGAGACGGCGCAGCTTTTGCACTACACCACCCTGATTGCACTGGTGCTTGTATGCGGAGGCATACTGGTGATTAACCTGCTAGGCGAAAAAAAGAACAAAGAGGCGGCTTTCCGCGAAAAAATACGGCGGGAAGTTTACAGATTCCGCACTGCTCTGCCAGGGAACGGGCGGTAAAAACACAATTTTTCTGCGGCATTGTCCGCTGTTTAAAATTTTTTGCAGAAGATGCAAAAAAAATTGCATAATGAGTGCGTTTTTGTTTGTATGTACGCGCGCTTTATGATATAATTTTATACGCTTGATTAAATATTGAGAGGTAGAAAATGCTTACTGCACTTCTGGCACCCGCGGGATTGACGGATACCCAATATACACTTTATATAACATTCACGCTGCTTTTTATGGCACTTATGTTTATTGCCGCTATAATAGCCATTATCGTGGTACTCTTCCAGAAGAGCAATTCGGACGGCATTCAGGGCATAACGGCAACGAGCGAAACCTTCTTCGGCAAGAACAAGGGTCGCAGCATTGAAAGCAAACTTAAAAAATGGGCATGGATAACGCTTATCGTGCTTGCAGTGCTTTCGATTGTTGTTTACGTTGTACAGGTTATGCTTAAATAATTTTAAAAAACAAAGGCGGCTTTATTTTAAGCCGCTTTTTTTATACAAAAATATATCCTCCCTTCAGACACTTGTCCGCTGACGCGGCGGGGATGTGTACAATTATAAAACTTACACAAACTACAATTTACGGGGAGTTTCTGCCCGACAATGCGGAGAAATGACTTCCGGGATAACTTTTTTATGAATATAAGAGATGAAATTTTACAGCTTTTTGAAAGCGGAAAGCTGGCATTTAAAAACGAAAAACAGATATGCGACATACTGCACATACGTCCTTCGGAGAGAAAGCAGGCCAAAGCCATACTGGATATACTTGAAAAAGAGGGCGCAATACTTAAAGACGGCAGAGGCGCGTACTGCACGCCCGCACAGGCGGGAGCCATTGTAGGCACAATATCCGCCAACGAACGCGGTTTTGCCTTTCTTATTCCCGACGGAAAGACGGGCGACATGACCGACTTTTTTCTGCCCAAACACTCCCTCCGCGGCGCTCTGGACGGGGACAAAGTTCTTGCACTCAGAGTAAAGGGTACGGAGGACGAGGCCGAGGTCATAAAGATACTGCAGCGCGGTCACACCATTATCGCGGGTACTTTTGAAAGGGTTGGTTCGGCCTGCTACGTAATACCCGATTCGGCCAAATTTGCACCGAGAATATTTGTGCCCTCCTCCCTTTCGCTCGACGCAAAGGACGGCGACAAGGTTGCGTGCAAAATAACTTCCTACCCGCACGGAAAAGCGCCTGGCGGAAAGGTTGTGGAAATTCTGGGAAAAGCAGGCGACTTTTTTGCCGAGGAACTTTCCATAATAAGAAATTACGGACTGTATGAAGAGTTCCCGCCCGAGGTTGAGCGCGAGGCCGAGCGCGTTGCGGGCGCACGCATAGTTGCTGGCAACAGACGCGATTTGCGCGGCGAACTTACTATAACGATAGACGGCGACGATACGCGCGACATAGACGACGCAGTGTCGGTCAAAAGACAGGGCGAAAACTTTATACTCGGCGTGCACATTGCAGACGTGGGCGAGTACGTAAAGCACGGGTCAGCGCTGGACAAAGAGGCATACCGCCGCGGCACGAGCGTATACTTTCCGGACAGAGTGCTGCCCATGCTGCCGAGAGCGCTCTCCAACGGAGCGTGCAGCCTTAACGAGGGCGAACAGCGCTATGCGCTCAGCTGCATAATGACCATATCGCCGCAGGGCGAAAGGTTGCACAGCGAGATTTGCGAGAGCATAATCGAGAGCAACCACCGCACCACTTACCGCGAGATAACCACCCTTTGCAACGGCGACGAAAAGATGCGCGAAAAATATCCCGACCTTATCGAGATGTGCGCGGATATGAAGGAGCTGTGCAAAATCCTTTCCGACCGCCGCGACAGGCTGGGCAACATTGACCTGAGCGTGAAAGAGGTTCACATTTACATTGACGAGCACGGCGAAATTGTCATACCCGACTACGAGCGCACCATATCCGAAAGGATGATTGAACAGTTTATGATATGCGCCAACGAGGCCGTGGCCGAGTATATGGAAAAACTTGGCGCACCGTTTATGTTCCGCGTTCACGAGCCGCCTCTGCCCGAAAAAATTACCAATTTCACCTCCTTTTTATCCGACCTGGGCATAAGCGGAAAGATAGACGAGGACGAGCCGCAGCCGACAGAGTTTCAGCGTGTGCTTAAAAACGTGGCGGGCAAAAACTGCGAAAGCGCGGTAAACAAGGTTATGCTGCGCACGATGCAGAAAGCGCGCTACTTTGAAAGAAACCTTGGACACTTTGGCATAGCGAGCGAATGTTACTGCCACTTCACCTCCCCCATCCGCCGCTACCCCGACCTGTTCATTCACAGAATAATTAAGGGCGTACTGCACGGCGAGGCGGACAAAATGCGCGCGACCTATGCTCCCGTAGCCGCCGAGGAGGCCGCTCACTGCTCCCTCTGCGAGCGCAACGCCGACAGCGCGGAGCGCGATGTGGACAATCTTTACAAAGTGGTTTACATGAGCGACCGAATAGGAAAAGAATACGAGGCCACCGTTTCGGGCGTGACGGCATTCGGCGTGTTTGCAGAGCTGGACAACACCGTTGAAGGGCTCATACGCATAGAAAAACTGCCAGGCGGCAGCTATGAATTTATAGAAAACAAATTCACGCTGAAGGGCGAACGCACTTTCCGCCTGGGCGACAGAATAAAAATACGCGTTGACGACTGCGACTGGGGCAATATGCGCGCGGAATTTTCGCTTGCAGACTGCGCCGAGGGTGAACACAGCGTGACGGTAAAGACCGAGGGCGCAGAGGAAAAGCCGACCCCCCGCAGGCAAAGACGGGAAGGCAAGCCCCGCCGCGGAAAGGAGGCTGACTTCCGCCAGGCGAATGGCAGTCAGAGAAAAAAGAGCAGCCGCAAGTCAGGCGAGCGCAGCGGCCAGCGCAGAAAGAACACGGCGGCTTTTGTAAGAAAAAGCTCCAAAGGACACAAAAAAGGAAGATAATTTTTGCAATGTGCGTGCAAAATGCGCGGCCGTGTGATATAATGGGTTAAATATGAGAAAGACGATAACCGTAAACAGACAGGCTTCTTACGAATACTTTATAGAGGACAAGTTTGAGGCTGGAATAGTGCTTGAAGGCGCGGAAGTCAAATCTTTAAGGCAGGGCAACTGCAACCTTAAAGACAGTTTCTGCTACCTTACCGGCGGCGAAATTTACATCAAGAACATGCACATTGCCGTATACGACAAGGCGGGTGCGTTCAATTCGCACGACTCTAAAAGGGACAGAAAACTGCTTTTGCACAAGGGCGAAATTGCGCGCATTGCAGGCAAAGTAAACGCTAAAGGCATGACCGTTGTACCGCTCTCGCTCTATTTTTCGCAGGGGCTGGTCAAGGCTGAAATTGCGCTTTGCCGCGGCAAACAGAACTACGACAAAAAACGCTCCATAGCGGAAAAGGATAAAAAGCGCGAGATGGAGCGCGAACTTAAAAATTACAGTTAAAAGGTAAACGCCATGCCCATAGTCATTGACAGAGATATACCCGCCTTTAAAATTCTGACCGGCGAAAGATGCTTCGTTATGGACAAACAGAGGGCGCACTCCCAGGAGATACGTCCCATAGAGATTGCCATACTCAACCTTATGCCCACAAAGGAGACTACCGAAACGCAGTTCATGCGACTGCTTTCAAACAGCCCCCTTCAGGTGAACATTACGCTGATTAAGACCTCCACCTACCGCGGCAAACACGTTACAAAAGAGCATCTTGAAAAATTTTATAAAAACTTTGACGAGATTAAGGACAGACGTTTCGACGGAATGATTGTAACGGGTGCGCCCGTGGAGAACATGCAGTTTGAAGAGGTTGCCTACTGGGACGAATTCAAAGAGATTCTAGACTGGACTGACAGCCACGTTACCTCCACCATTTTCATCTGCTGGGGAGCGCAGGCCGCCCTGCACTATTTTTACGGAATTAAAAAACACCCGCTCAAGAGAAAGTGCTTCGGCATATATGCGCACAGAAGAGTGCCCACCGAACAGCCAGAACCGCTTATGCGCGGCATTTCGGACGAGTTCCATATGCCGCACTCCCGCCACACCGCCGTATATGCGCGCGACCTTAAAAACATTCCCGATTTGCAGATTCTGGCACGCTCGGCAAAGGCAGGCGCCTCTATCATAAAGAGCAGGGACAACAAGCGCGTGTTCGTTATGGGACATATGGAATATGACCGCGACACGCTGAAAAAAGAGTACGAACGCGACCTTGAAAAGGGACTGGAAATTGACCCGCCTGAAAATTACTTTACCGATTCTTCCCACACGACGGTAAAAATGAACTGGACTTCCACGGCTAATTTATTTTATATTAACTGGCTTAACTACTACGTTTACCAGGTTACGCCGTACAAATTATAAAAAAAAGGCACCAGACGGTGCCTTTTTCAATGCCCCGCCGCAAAATTTGCGGCGGGGCATTATTTTAATCATACATGGTGTAAGAATAGCTGTTGTCATACAGAATATAGGCATACATTGTCGTGCCGTCGCGCTCGATGGTCAGCCTTACGGTATCGCCCGTGCGCACGGAGAACATGGCGTCCTGAATCTGGTACTGTCTGGTCACGTCAAATTCAAAGTAATGTTCGGCAACCGTATTGCTGTTTTCGGGAATGGTGAACGTAGGTTCCTGCGTGGCAGAACAGTAGCTCTGCGTTATATCCGACTTGCCAACGGCAAAGCCCTTGATTACGTCATTGCCTTTGAGCACGCGAAAGGCCGCACTGCCGTTCTGCACCTGTTGCACCGTTATCGTCTCTTCTATAACGGCCACACCGCGCTCGGCATCGTAATAGCTGTACGTGCCCGAAACGGTGGAAGTCACTCCCAGCATCATTTTGCCGACCGTCTGAAGGTTGGAAGCGCCGCTTTCGTAGCTGTCTATCATGGTCTGGATAACCCTGCGCGAATAGCTTGAAGGCAGGGCATAGCTTATATTGTCGATATCAATTATTTCCTCGCCTTCGAGCACGGAGGCCGCACCCGAATTGACTATGCCGACAATTTCGCCATCCATATTGAACAGTCCGCCACCCGAATTTCCGCTGTTTATGGAGGCGTCAGTACGCATTACGCGGTAGTCGCGCATTTCGTCTATTTCAAGGCTGATAGTTTCCGAATCGCGGCTGATTATTCCCGACGATACAGAGAGTCCGCCGCCGCTGGGGTTGCCTACCGCATACACCCTTTCGCCGACATAGGAAAGCTCATCCTGGGCAAATTTTGCCGCCACCGCACGGCTGTTTTTAAGTATCTCGCTGCCCTCCACCTTTAAAAGCGCAAGGTCGTAGGTGAAGGAAATGCCCACAAGTTTGACCTGCTCCGCAGGTATGCCGTTATAGTTAATTACGCCCGCAGTAGTCAGATTGTAATCATAGTACATTTCGTCGCTGCCGTACAGATAGACATATATGCTGTCGCAATACTTTTCTCTGGAAGTGGGTTCGTACACCACGTGCGAATTGGTGACGATGTAGGCGTCGCCCGCCTCTCTGTCTATATCGATAATCACGCCCGAACCGGAGTATATGTCGTGCTGCATACTGCTGCCCGAAGTGTAGTCCGCAAGTATTGCCACGGAGCTTAAAAGCGAATAGTTCATAACGGCCTGTTCGGATACCGCCTGCTGCGATTCATCGGATACGTATCCGAAATACTCCTTTACAAACTCGCTGACGGTGAGCGGCGACTGACCGTTTTCCGCACGTTCGGCATTTATCGCATCGAACAGGTCGTAAAAGTCAAGGTCCTGACCCATAGGGCCCGCGGGGCCTGCAGGCCCCTGCATGCATGCCGAAAATGTTATGAGCGAGACGGCCGCAACTGCTGCCGCCGCCACGCAGGCTATGCGTTTTGCCAATTTTTTCATATATTTTTCCTTTATACGCGCCGCCCCTTTCGGGGCGGCGCAAACGATACGTTATTTACTGCGCAGAGAAAAATTTTAAAGCTTTACGCCGTTTTTAGCGAGCAGCGCGCGCGCGGAGTCCACGCTGTCCACGCCCGTTCTGTTCTTTACGGGCGCGAATTCCTTTTCGCGCACAACTTCCACCGCAAGGCAGTTTTCCATAAGCTTTATCATATCGAGCACGAGGTATTCAAACTTATAGCCGTTAGGCTCCTCGGGCTTTACCTTTACTCCGCCGCTTATATAGGGTATCTTTTTGAGCGAAAGATGCACGGGCAACGTTTTATCTATCGTCTTGTTGAGCAGCTCAACTTTGAAAAGATAGTTTAGCGTTACGCCGTAGGCAAACTTGAGTTCGCCGTCGGGACGCCTGAGCGAGGCTATGTCCTGCGGCATTTCGTAGTATTCCACGATTGCAGGCTTGCCGTCCTCCATGCAGAGCACGCCGACCTTTTCTTCGGGCGAAACCTTTTTTACCACCTTTGCAGAACAGTTGCAACCGCTTTTAAGCGTTGCGCCTATGAATACGGGGTCGCATATGCGCTGAAGAACGTTATCCACGCTGTAAACGTTGAGCCACTCTATCCCCTCGCGGGAGAGAATTTCGCCGTCGCCGTTTTTGATAAGCGATGAGTACCAGCCGCCATTGCCGTTGGGCGACATTGCCACCCTGCCCTTGTCTTCAAGCAATATTTTTCCGTTTAAGTCGCAGGCGGGCGCCATCTCCTGCACGAAGAAATGAATTTTATCTTCGGGATAGCCAAAAAAATTTTTCTCTTTGAAAAATTCAACCGTCTTGTCGTTGTTGACTTCGCTGGTCATTACAAAGATATGGAAATATGTGCCCGTCTTTTTGGTGACCTGCGAGATGTTGTCAAACTGCTGTTCAAAGATAGACAGCTCGCGCGTGACGCCTATGTTGAACATACCCTTGGGGTTATCGCTGCCCAGGCGGGTACCCTGTCCGCCCGCAAGCAGAACTGCGGCTACCTTGCCCGACCTTAAAGCGGCTATGCCGAGCGATTCAAATTCCTCTCTGTTCTGTTCCACATCCGCGGCGGTAAACGCGGGCACGGGCGAGAGTTTGCCAATCTTTCTCTCACCGCCCTTATTCAGCGCGTGAAAAACAGAGAAATTTATTTTGGAAATCTGGTCTAGAAGAGCCTTCTTTGCACCTTCGTCCAGTTCGTCATAGTACTCTAAAAGCTGCTGCTGACCGTGTTCAAGCAGAACCTGCTTTGCTTCGGCTAAGTTCATTTTTTAACCCCTTATTATATTCGATTTATTGTTTTTGAGAAGAAGCGGCCTTCCTTTGTTTACGCCATTCCCGCAACCGGCAGAAAAATGGAAAAAAAGTCCACCCTATGCTCAATTTAATTATATATTATAGCGAAAAATATGTCAAGTCTGTAAAAAATTCCTGTCAATCTGTTGAAAAATTCAAAATTTAGTTTTATAATAAATATATGTACATTATAAAATATAAATAAAAGAAAAGACAGCCCTTCGGCGCCGTCGGGGAAGAAAATTCGGGCGCGCGGAGGCATAAGGAGGTAAAATATGTATTGTGTGGAATGCGGTGAAAAACTCACCCTTATGTTCAACCACAGAGAAGGTCTTGTACCCTTCTGCAAAAAGTGCAACGAATACCGCTTCCCCCAGTTTGCCACGGCAGTGAGCATGGTAGTGACCAACAGAAGCAAGGACAAAATTCTGCTTGCCAAACACAAGGATCAGAGCGATTACATTCTGTTTGCAGGCTATATCAAAAAGGGCGAAACGGCTGAAAAGGCTGTCACCCGCGAATTCAAGGAAGAAACGGCGCTCAACACCGTAAAATTCAAGTTCATGAGCTCGCGCTATCACGAACCGAGAAACGTGCTCATGCTCAACTTCCTCTCCATGGCAGAAAACGGAGAACCGCAGATTGACGCCGAGGAAATTGACGAGGTTCGCTGGTTTGACTTTGACGAGGCGCTTAAAGTAGTCCGCCCCGAAAGCACGGCCGAATATTTCCTTAAAAACGCCATTGCAGAACTGAAAAAAAATAATTTCTGATAAAAAAATTACCGCGGAACGGGAAAACGTTCCGCGGATTTTTTTACTGTGGCGGATAGAATCCGAGACTTATTAAAATAGCCTTATCCACCCTGTGCATGGTGTTTTCGTTGAGTTCGCCGATTCGCTCCTTCAGCCTGCGCTTATCCAGCGTGCGTATCTGTTCGAGGAGAATTACAGAGTCCTTTACAAGCCCGTACGCACTCTTGGGCAGTTCAATGTGCGTGGGCAGCTTTGCCTTGTTTATTTTGCTTGTAACCGCCGCCGCGATTATGGTTGGGGAATATTTGTTGCCCACATCGTTCTGCACAATGAGTACGGGGCGCACACCCCCTTGCTCGCTGCCCACCACCGGGGAAAGGTCGGCGTAATACAGTTCACCGCGCTTTACGTTCATTTTTACCTCTTTTGCCTTGAACGGGCGGCGGGCCGCCCTGTTGTATGGCACGGCAGCTTTTAATATATTATATGTAACCGCCTGATTTTATTGTTGACAAAACGGCGGAATTTATACCTGTAAAACAATGGTTTATGCGGCAAGCAAAATATTTTTTACAGCAATCGGAATATTTTTTAAAATGTCGTCGGCGGTGGCGCAGTACTCCGTAACCTCGCCCGCGGCAAGTTCCGCCGCGGCGCCGAGCACGTAGGCCGCGCAGACCGCGCCTTCAAAGGGCGCAAGCCCCCTTGCTATGCTTCCGCACATAAAGCCCGCAAGCATATCGCCGCTGCCCGCCTTGGCAAGCGCCGAACAGCCGCGGACGTTTATAGCCGTGCGGACGCCGTCCGAGATGACCGTTCCCGCGCCTTTAAGCACGATAATCACGCCATATTCGGCCGCCAATTCATTTGCAAGGCCGACAGGGTCGGCAAGCACTTCCTCCACGCTTTTTCCGCTTATGCGGGAAAATTCCTTTGCGTGCGGCGTTAAAATTACGCTGCACTTTTTATTTTTAAGGATATCCATGCCATACTTTGCAAGGCTGTTGAGCCCGTCGGCGTCTATTATGAGCGTCCCTTCATAATCTTTGAGCAGTCCTTCAATGGCGGAATAAAGTTCCTGAGATACGCCGCAGCCCATTCCTATGGCAATAGCTTTGGAAGAAAAGTCATACCCGCTCGTAAACACAGTCTGCGGATAGCGCGGCGCAATTGCCGCCTTTACGTTGTCGGGACAGACCGCCTTGACGTAGCCGCAACCGCTTTTAAGCGCCGCAGATACCGCCAGCACGGCTGAACCGATATACTGCACGCTGCCGCACGCGAGGTTTGCTGTTCCGAACGTGCCCTTGTGCGAATTGCGCGGCCTTGCCGGAAACATTGCCGCAATATCCCCGTCCTCATACACCTGCGAAAAAGTGCGTTCATCAAGGCATATTCCTATGTCTTTTACAATTACTTCGCCGCAGCGGTCCAGCCCGTCGGAGAGTGCAAAGCCTGTTTTCAACGCGCCTATCGCCACCGTTTTGTCGGCATTGACGCTGTGACCAAGCACTTTTCCGCTGTTTCCCGAAAGTCCGCTGGGAATATCGGCGGAAATTATATACGCTCCGCTTGCATTTATGCTTTCAATGATTTCGGCGGGAATGCCTGTAACCTCGCGGTCGAGCCCCGTGCCGAAAATGCAGTCAACTATTATATCGCCTTCAATGGTTGAGGCATATGTGCCGTCGAATCTGTCTTTTTCGCGCTTGCAGTCGGCAGAATATCTGCCGTCCAAAGCATAGACGCTGACATTCAGACCGCGACTAATAAGCTCTCTCGCGCACACGTAGCCGTCGCCGCCGTTGTTGCCCGTACCGCAGACAACAAGTATTTTATCCTCCGCGGCGGCGCTTGCCGCCACCTCCTCCGCGATGGCAACGCCAGCGCGCCTCATAAGCTTTTCGGAAGAAACTTTAAGCGTATTTATGGTGTAGCTGTCGGCCGCGCGCATCTGCGCGGATGAATATAACTTCAACATAATTTTCCCTCCTTGGGTTTCGGCAAAAAATACGGCGGTCAGTCGTCGTCGCTTACGTTCACGGCGTCCTTAGCGGTATCGTAGGAAAAACCGCGGGACACAAGGTATTTTACCGCCTTATAGAGATTTTCACGCGTGCGCTCCTTGCCGCGCAGATATTTTTCTGCAACCGCGCGCGCCTCTTCGCCGCTCTCCTCCACCTCGGAAAGAGCCTTGTCTATCGCACTGCGCGAGGCTCCGCGCTTTACAAGGTCGGCCTCGATAAGCCGCTTTCCGCGCCCGCAACAGCCCGATATATACGCCTTGCAATAGGCATAATCGTCTGTAAAGCCATAGTAGTTCATTCTTTCAAGCACATATTCGCATACGGGCGCAGTGTAACCCTTCTTTTCAAGAAAATTGCGTATCTGCTTTTCCGTCTTCATAGACGCGGAAATGTGCGTGAGTGCCTTATCGAGCGCGGTATTTTTATCCGTTTCAAGCTGAATTTCGTCCAGAAAGGGCTTATCCACGTGCATGCCCGCTTTAAGATGGTATTTTACGGCCGCCTGCAACGTAAGTCCGCAGTAAAACCTGCCGTCTATGTACACGTTGCACCTGTTTTTATCCCTTTTCTGCGGCTCGATTGATGTTATCTCTGACAATGCGCTCCCTCCCCGCGGGGTGTAATTTATCCCCGTTTTTCGCAATAATTTTAACACACAATGCAAATTATTGTCAATCGGCAATTGACAATGCGGCAAACGCGGTTGTATAATTATAGAAAACATATAAATTGCTTTGAATAATACGGGCGAAAGCCCTATTCTATAAAAGAGGTAATAAAATTATGGGCGCTAATCTTGATTGGGGAAATCTCGGCTTCGGCTACATAAAGACCCCTTACCGCTATGTGAGCAACTTTAAGGACGGAAAGTGGGACGACGGACAGCTTACCGAAGACGACAAAATTGTAATGTCCGAATGCGCAGGCGTTCTGCAGTACGCACAGACCTGCTTTGAAGGCCTGAAAGCTTACACCACCGCCGACGGCAGAATTGTTACGTTCCGCCCCGACCTCAATGCCGAACGCATGGAAAATTCGGCCAAAAGACTGGAAATGCCCGTGTTCCCGAGCGAAAGATTCCTTGACGCCGTGGATAAGGTTGTATCCGCCAACCGCGACTACGTTCCCCCTTACGGCAGCGGCGCTACGCTGTATATAAGGCCTTTCATGTTCGGTTCTTCCGAAGTTATAGGCGTTAAACCCGCAAAGGACTACCAGTTCAGAATGTTCTGCACACCCGTAGGTCCTTACTTCAAAGAGGGCGTGCGCCCCATAATCATACGCGTTTCCGACTTTGACCGAGCTGCTCCCCGCGGTACGGGTCACATCAAGGCAGGCCTTAACTACGCAATGAGCCTGCACGCAATTGTGGATGCGCACAACAACGGATTTGAAGAGAATATGTACCTTGACCCCGCCACGAGAACATACGTTGAAGAGACGGGCGGCGCTAACTTTATTTTCATTACAAAGGACGGAAAACTTGTAACTCCGCTTTCCGATTCCATTCTTCCCTCCATTACAAGGCGTTCGATTTGCTACGTTGCAGAGCACTACCTGGGAATGAAGGTTGAACACAGAAAGGTGCGCCTTGACGAGGTTAAGGACTTTGCAGAGTGCGGCCTTTGCGGCACAGCGGCCGTCATTTCGCCCGTAGGCATTATCTCTGACCACGGCAAGGAAATAAAACTGCCCTCCGGAATGGAGAAGATGGGTCCCGTTACCCAGAAACTTTACGACACTCTGACGGGCATTCAGATGGGCAAAATTGAAGCTCCCGCAGGCTGGATAAGAGAAATCACATAACTCGACTTAAAATTTTAAGGCGGCGCAATTATTTTGCGCCGCCTTTTAAAGTGCGGGGAGCGCAATTTTTGCGCTCCCCGCACTAATTATACTTTATTGAACTTCCCAATATTCCAAGGCCGACAGACGGCTGTTTTACATTCTGAAGCCGAAGAAAAATTCGCGCAGTCTGGAAATTTTAACTCTGCCGTTTAATCTGTCGAAGAGGTCTGAGCAGAATTTTTCCGCCAGTTCCTTTTTTACCGCCACGGTGAAAGTTACGTCCGAAAGGTATTCGGTATTTTTCACCTCGCAGTCGCTAAGCGAAAAATAGCGGTTGCACAAATCTACGTTTTCATATCCGACGGTGAAGGCGTACTCCTCGCACGGGAGATAGTTGACCTTTTCCGCCATATCCAGATTTTCCGCCGTACAGCCGGAGTATGCCCTTACGAGTCCGCCCGCACCCAGCTTTATGCCGCCGAAGTAGCGCGTTACAACCACCGCCGTGCAGAAAAGTTTTTTGTTTTTTATTACGTCAAGTATGGGCATTCCTGCCGTGCCTGAGGGTTCGCCGTTATCAGAAAACCGCGGAGCATTGCCCGTTGAATCGGCTATATATGCGTAGCAATTGTGGGTTGCGTCCTTATACCTTTCGGAAATTTTTGCGATAAAGGCACGCGCCTGTTCCTCACCCTCCACGTGCGCGGAAGTTGTGATAAAGCGGGAACGCTCTATCACCTTTTCGGTTGAAAGCTCCCCGCTTACGGAAATGTATCCCATTATTTTAAAATTACCTTTATGTGCTGTTTTTTGCCCTTATGAATTACGTCGCCGCTGTGCACGGGTGCGTTGATATCGGTAACCTTGCTTTCGCCGATGGATACGCCGCCCTGCTGAATGAGCCTTCTTGCCTCGCCGTTGGAGGTGCAGAGCTTTGCCGCAACGAGTACGGGAATTATTGTGGGCGTTTCAACGGACACCTCTACTTCGGGCAGGTCGCCGCTGCCGCCGAATGCTGCTTTGGCCTGAGCCATTGCCTTTTGCGCCTTTTCCTCACCGTGTACGAGCTTGGTGAGCTCGAAGGCAAGAATTTCCTTCTTTTCGTTTATGCGGCTTGCATCCCACTGCTCCATCTTTTCGATTTCGTCCAGGGGTATGAAGGTGAGCATTTTCATGCACTTCATAACGTCTGCATCGTCAATGTTGCGCCAGTACTGATAGAACTCGTAGGGCGTGGTCTTGTTTTCGTCCAGCCATACTGCACCCTTGGCCGTCTTACCCATCTTTTTGCCCTCGCTGTTCAGAAGCAAGGTTATGGTCATTGCATATGCGTCCTTGCCGCTCTTCTTTCTGATAAGTTCGGTGCCTGCAAGCATATTGCTCCACTGGTCGTCGCCGCCGAACTGCATATTGCAGCCGTAATGCGTGTTGAGATACCAGAAGTCGTACGCCTGCATTATCATATAGTTGAATTCAAGGAAGGAAAGACCCTTTTCCATGCGCTGTTTGTAACATTCGGCGCGGAGCATATTGTTTACCGTAAAGCAGGCGCCAACCTCGCGGAGAAGGTCAACATAGTTGAGCTTTAACAGCCAGTCGGCATTGTTTACCATAACGGCCTTGCCTTCGCCGAAGTCGATAAAGCGCTCCATCTGCTTTTTGAAGCACTCGCAGTTGTGGTTTATCACCTCGTCGGTCATCATGGTGCGCATGTCCGTCCTGCCCGAAGGGTCGCCTATGTGACCCGTGCCGCCACCGACTAAAACTACCGGCTTGTTGCCCGCCATCTGCAACCTCTTCATAAGGCAGAGCGCCATGAAGTGGCCGACGTGCAGACTGTCGGCCGTGGGGTCGAAACCTATATAAAAGCGGGCGCCGCC
>DVMA01000059.1 GCA_018715195.1 Candidatus Coproplasma excrementavium
GTTGAAGACGACCCCCAGGCCTGCAAAGACATCATCACCGAACTGACTGGCTCAAGCGACGATTTTGCACTTGTAGGCATTACGAACAACTCTAACCGCGCACTTCAATGCGTTAAAGACTATCATCCCGATACGGTTGTTCTGGATCTTGAACTGCATGACGGCACCAGCGACGGGCTTGACTTTCTTAAAAAACTGAAAACTTCTGACATATCCCCCCTCCCCTTCATTCTCGTAATAACATCCAGCGAGGACCCCGTAACCCACAAGGTTGCACGCGAGTACGGCGCTGATTTTATTATGGGTAAGAAGGATGCCGGATTTTCCGCTCAGAACATCGCAGACTTTTTAAAACTTACCAAGTCGGTCATTCTTACAAGAAAAGCACATATTTCTGAAAAGTCCGTTTCCTCCTCTGACGAGCTGGAAGAGAGAAAACGCAACAGAAGAATTTCGCACGAGCTTGACAACGTGGGCATAAGCTCCAAATGCATAGGCTACAGATACCTTATAGACGCCATTGGCATTATAATGCAGCAGCCCGTTCAGCACGTTTGCAGAATTATCGGCAAAAAGTACAACAAGACGGAGAACAGCGTAGAGCGCGCAATGCAGAACGCAATCAACCGCGCGTGGGGCAGCACCGATAAGGACGAACTTTCCACCAACTACACGGCAAGAATAAAGTCCTCCAAGGGCATACCCACCATTACGGAATTCATTTTCCACTACGCACAAAAACTCAACAACGAATTCTGATTTTAAAAAATCAAAGTTGCCGCCGCGCAAAATTTGCGCGGCGGCTTTTTTTACAGATTTATACAAACACAAAAAATTTACCGACAAGAAATACAAATTAAAAATTTACAGACCAGAACAACACAACATAAAGCATTGCGCCATATCTTGCCATTTAATATCCTGCGCTCCGTATCGTGCACTTTAATATCAGACGTTCCGATATATTACACCCGAACTTCTTACGCTCCAATATTCTTCGCTCCAATATTTGCGTTCTGATAACTTACGGTTGAACAGCTTACACACCGATACCTTGTGCTCTAACACTGCGGTCTATATTTCAAACTTAATATCCTGCAGTCTGATAACTTGTATTTTAGTATCTTGCCCTCTGATATCTTTTTATTTTTGTCAGAATATTTCGCGGTGTTCGAGAACGTAATTTCTGAGGTGAAGGTCCAGCTGCGCGCAGTCGCACACTCGGCCATCGGTTTTATCTATGGCGACGATATTGAACCCGCGCTTATTCACAGCGTAATCCTTTCCATTTATCATTATTTGTGCAAGATTGCCTACTCCAAGTGCCGCGCTTACAACCTGAATGTTGTATCCTTCCACATTGAGCGCGGTTTCCACCCGCCCTTCCGAAAGTTTTTCAAACACGACTTTGCCGCCGTCAACTACCGCGGCGTAACTCTTCCAATGTTGCTGGAAAAGATTCTGCCTTACGCCAAGACTTTCATTCAGCTTTTTTGCCATCTCCTCCGTAACGCTTATGCCGGGCGTATCCTTTACGGCAACAATATATATGCAACGCTCCTTGTTCCGCTTAAGCTCCGCAAGATAGTCCGCAATCGTATCAGTAAAGGGCAGAAGGCTCTTTTCCTTATAAAGATTTTTTACAAGATTTTTTAAATTTCTTATCTCCCTGTCGCGCTCGGCAAGCCGTTCGGTCAAAATATCGTATATAGAGGCGCCCTTCTTGCTCTCCTTACGAAGCGCATCCCGCAGCCAGTTAAGACTGAATTCCCTGCCCTTTTTAAGTTTTTTGTTGGCATAGGAAAAATCTGTCGGCTTTAAAAGTTCGGGACGGGACTTAAACTCTTCCAGCGTTTCCACCATTCTGTCTTCCAGCCCGAAATATTTTAGCAGGGAAGAAAAGCGCGCTCCGCCCCTGCGGCTGTTGACCACGCTTATAAACGGTACGTTGAAAATTATGGCAAGGCAGGTACCGTGAAAGGAGTCACAGAGGAAGAAACTTGCATTCTTTATGCTCTGCAACCTTCCTTCGGCCTTCAGCGGCACATAGTCAAACCCTTCAAACTGTCCGCTGTTTTTGTTGCCGAGTTCGGAAAATACCTCCACGCGCAGACCGAGCGCGCTCTGCAGAGTTTTAAGCATCTGTTTTTTCTCGTCCGTGGGGTCAAGTATATACGAGCTGATGTATCCGCCCGAAATCTCCCTCTTGCTGTGCGCAATCAGCTGGTCATAGTGCCTTGTATCGCACAGAAACACGGGGTCGAGTATGTGCACCGCCTCCACGCCGAAATAATCGCGGGCAACCTTTACGCCGCTGTCCTCGCGCACGGAAAAGGCGTCGAACTGTTGCATGAAATAGCCCATTTCAGCCAGCTGTCTGCGCTCTCCCCAGACGTAGTCGAACCCGAAAGAGGCCGCGCAGGCTATCTTTTTCTTGGTATTTTCCACCCAGTCGAGCGTATAAATTCCGCCCAAAAAATTGAAAAGAGTGTTCTGAAAGAGCTGGTCCGACCCGACCACGAAGGTATCGCAGAGGTCGTTGAGCTCACGCATGGCCTCCTTTGTGGGGTACTGCGCCGCAAGCGCGTATTCGGGGTACGGCCACTTTTCGTAGCAGATTGTGCGCACATCCGAAAGAATTTTATCGGGCGCGCTGGCGGGTCTGTCTATCATCAGCACAGTATAGCCCATATCCTCAAGCACGCAGTACAGCGCAAACTGCGTAAGACTGCCGCCGAAGTTGACCGCACAGTAGTTGCTCACAAGTCCGATATCGAACTTGTTTTTCTGTGTGAAGTCCATTGCGTCCTTGTAGCTGTGCACCCTGAGATTGTTTAAAAACTGATTCCTTTTTGCATTGGCTCTGAAATAACTTTTTATGCGGTTTGGCATATTTTCCGAAAAAGCAAACTGTCTGACAGTCGCCGCAGGCAAAACAGCCTTTTCAAAAAGAGCCTTGCCCGCCGCGTTGTTTACAAATACTATCGACGTGCCCTTGCCGTCGCTCTGCGACTTGTCAAAGTTGCTTATGCCCCAAAAGTCGCCCATTGAGATATCTCCGTGGCGGGGAAAGGCACAGAACGGACAGTTTTCGCAGCTTCTTCTGAGCATTATGTTGGATAAAAAGGCCTTTACGTACAGATTGCCCTCCGCCACAGACTTATCATACACTGTGCCGTCCTCAAAGGTTATTGTTATATGTTCGGCATTCCAGCCGTTGCGCTTATCCCTGAACGCCACATCCTTTATTTTTTTGCCTTCAGAGATTTCCGCAAGGTATTTATCCAGACTTTTCTGCGAGGGCACGCCGTGGCACAGAATATCGGCCGTGATAAGATTTTCCGCGCCGCCGATAAAGTTTTTTACACCCGCAACCTGGCAGGGCGTGCCCACAAACAGCACAGTTTTGCCCTCTTTCAGCTTTGCCTTTACGCGGCTGTATATGTCGCCAGTGTTGCTCTGCACATACTTTGAACCGCGCAGTTTGGCAAGTTCGCTCTTATTTGTTATCATAACATGTCTGAGCGTCATATTCTCGTCAAACGCCGCTCCGCAAACGCAGCCACCCTTTTCAAGAACATAGTCCGCAAGAAGAGAAAACACTCCGCCCGAAGAGCTCACCGCCCTCACATCGTCTTTCGCGCGGACGGCATACATATCCGGCTGCATTCTGTTGTGCTTTTGCAACGTAAGCACGGGGCAGGCGCGCACGCAGGCCTTACAATTTATGCACTTTGAATCGTCCACTAAGGGCATTCTGAAACCTTCCGCGTCCTCGCCGAAAGATATTGCGCCCGTGGGACAGCTGTTTTCACACACGCCGCAACCCGTGCAACGCGCCGATTCAAGTATGGTTATATTTGTCTTTCCGCTCATTTTTTCCTCCGATTTTTTGCCGCCGACCTCTCCGCAGGTCTCTCCGCCGATATGTCCGTACCGAGATATCCGTTCCAGAAATCAAGCGTCATAAGCTCGCCGCCGCGGCGTCTGTACTCCGACTTTACCGTGTAATATCTGCGCTTTATAAGCCGCCTTACGCCGAGGTACCTGAAATAGAGTTTAATCGCAGTTTTTACGCTCTTTTCTGTTATGAACGCCTTTTTGGAGCCGATATCGTAGTTCAACGACCTCTTCACCCTTACAAGCTGCCTTGGAACGACGCCTATCGTCGGCACAATTTTTTCAGCGTTTGCGGGCATGAACAGTCCGTGGAAGGTAAAAGCTATCGCCAGCTTTTTTACGCCGCCGCGAAAACCGACATCCTCGGGAACGCGCAGCATCTGTTCGTACGCGGGATAGGAAAAATTGAAGGGCAACTCGTCTATATACTGCATTTTGTAGCCGTCCGCCATTATTAAGGAGTGCAGTTTTTCGCCGTCCTGCGCCTTGAGCCAGTCTGGTCCACGGAAAAAGTCCTCTATTCCGCGCAAAAGCAGGTCAACGTTTTTATATCGCAGACAGAAAAGTTCGTTATATACGTGTTCTTTCAGCTCAAACAAAAGCTGCCTTTTGGTATACCGCACGCCGCGCACGGCGTTGTCTATTAGTCGGTTGCGGAAAATGTAGTAGAACATTCCAGAAGAGTACTTGTTTTCAAACGGCTCGTGCCAGACGCAGATACCGTTCATAAGTATGAGCTTTCTGGTATTGCGCAGACCGTATTCGGCATCGTCGCCGCGTATGAACACGGGAAGAGGCAGGTTATCCGCCCTTACGTTCTCTATCGGCACAACGCTGTACCACCACGCATTGTAATCTACCGTCTCCTCAAGCTCGTTGTAAAGGCAGGCGTCCAGCGTGCGCAAATCCAGCCCGCTCTTGCGCGATATGACGGCGCCGCCGTTCCACAGCGCGCCCGCCTCCACCTGAATGTGCTGTCTGTCCAGTCTGAACATCGCTCCGCCTATGAATGCGTGACGGTACTCCTCCCTGAGCGCGCTTAAAAGCACGTACGTTCTGTAAATGCTCTCCGGTTCGACAACTATGTCGTCGTCCATAATGAGCACGTGAGTTATTCCGCGCGGATTGCCGCCGCTTATAATTTCCATAAGTCCGCGCGTAAATCCGCCTGCACCGCCTACGTTTTTGCTAGGAAATACGTGCACGAAACGCGTATTCATTTCCTGCGGGAGCGTCTTTGCATTGTCGGATATGAAAATTTCAAGCTTGCCGTACAGCGGCGAGGTCACGTCCGAAAAAAATGCGGAGGAAAGACTTTCTATGTTCTTTTCCACAAACCTTTCCCTTCTGAACGTGCAGATGTCTATGCCTATCTTTACGCTGCGGAGCGCGTCTTCGGCAATATCTGCGCAGTAATCGCCGCCATAAAATCTGCTTCCGCCATCCAGACTGAGAATTTTGAAACAGTACATGCCCGAAGTGTTTTTACAGTCGAAGGCAAAGGAAAATTCATACAGCCGCCCCTCGCTGTTGACCACCGTTTCGCTGACAAATTCGCAGGTGAGCAACTGCGCACACTTTTCCTTGCGCATGAGCGTTACTCTGAAAACTCCGTTCAGTTTAAGCTTTAAAAAAATCTTCTTTACGGATGTATATCTGAACAGCTTTTCCGCGCTGAGTCCGTTGAAATAGGTGTCAAATTCAGCCGCGCCGTCGCGCTCGAACGTAATATAATCGTCAGACCAGGCGTAAAATGCACGCTCGTTGCGCCTGAAATACAGCGGCTCATCCGTGCATATGCCGGGCCTTGGGAATATGAGGTGCTGTAAAATTATCATAAATAGTCCCCCGTTACCGCCGCAACTGTCTTTATACGCGGCGCAATGACCGTTGAAATTAAAACGTGTTCTTTTAAAGTATGCGACAATTTTGCACAAACTATTTGCACGCCGAATTTATAGCAATCTGCAGTTTGCAGCCGCGCACGCTTAAATTGTTGCATTTTCAGAATACAAGAACAATACAACATTTTTCAGACAGCGCAAAAGCGGCAGAGGCTTTGAAGGCCTCTGCCGCTGAAAATATTGAGTTACATAAACTGCGGCCGCATATGCATTGAACCATTCCCGCACAAAGGCTGCTTGACGCAGAGGAAAAGAAGGGCGCAAGCCGCAGACTCAGACCGAACAATCCTCAGTGGCGGCAATCTTTACCCTTGGGATAGAGCGGCAACTCGAAAAAGCCTGCACATACCTCCTGGGAGTAGTCCTGTGCGGGAGGAATGGCGCAATAGCCATAGCTGGGCACGAGGAGCTGAACATCTGTGGATATCTTCAGAATTATGGTAACGCATGCGTTCACCGTGAACGAACCGTTATCCGCATTGAATGTCCCCTCCGCGCATACGGCGCTTACTTCCGCCGTAACCTTGTAGGGCATTATGGAGGGTGCGGGCACGCAGAGCAGTACATCCTGCTTTACGCTTATGGTCGCCTGCGCACTGCCTTCAGTACCGTTGGCGTCGGTGTACAGCACCTCCACGGGAATGTTTACCGTGGCCTGCACTCTTGCACAGCCGGGCTTATCGGCAAGGCGGTCCACGCTGAGCGCCGTGAGAGTACCTGCGGACGACAGCGATTTTGCACTTATGAACGTCAGGGGGTATGTAGGGTCGCCGGGCACGGCGTCGGTAAGGGTGAGCGTGTAGTTTTCAAGCTGAATCTGCCTTATGCAGGCATCGAATATCTTTTGCGCCTGAATGCACACTTTTTCACACAATCCGTTAAGCGGGTTGCCGCTTATTGCGCCGGGACATTTATCCGACTGAAAATTGGAAAAAAATGACATTTTTAACCTCCGTCTTTATTGGGGTAGCGCCGAACGGCGCACATATAATCTGCCTGCGCCCGCACCGCATAGCCTTTGGCCCCGATGCGGACGCCGTTTTTATATTTTATTATATGACGGAGCCGCGTTTATGTTTACCGTAAGTTTATGTTTACCGCCCCTCCTGCTTCTGCCCGCCGAGCGGAATTAGCAGTCGGCGCGTGGGGTACACATACCCGCCGTTCAGACGTTCCAGCTCCCCCGCATCCACGCCGAACGTGCGCGCCACGGAGGCAAAACTGTCACCCGCGCGGGCGCGGTATTCGGTAAACCCGCCCTGAGGCAACTTTATTATCTGCCCTTCATACACCTCCCCGACGGGACAGGCAAACTCACGGGAGATATCTTCCGCAGTCTGACCGCGCTTTACGCGGTAAAACACAGGTTTTTCGCACTTCAAATCAAACATACCGCTATAACTTATGCTTACGCGCCGCCGCATATTACACGGCGTAAGACCGTATGCTGCAGCCAGATAAATATTCCGCGCGCAAAACAGCACGCAGACAGAATTTATGGCATATAAAAAATATGCACAAACGCAGGCAGATTGTTCATAAACTGCGCGCACAATTTGTAGAATATTGTTGATGAGTACAAGTATTTACAAGACGACGGCACAGGTGACCTTCTTTTCCACGGTGGAAAAGTCGCTCAGCTTTGTATACCGCATAATTTTATCGCGCGCGATAGGCGCCGAGGGTCTGGGCATTTACCAGATTGCCCTATCCGTATTTGCAGTATTTCTGACGATGGCCTCCAGCGGGGTGCCGATTACCGTTTCACGCCTTATCACCAAACAGAACGCCCTGGGCAATACGGCGGGCCGCAGCGCGGTTGTCACGGCGGGCATTGTAAGCACGCTTATTTTTACCGTGCCCGTATGCCTTATCATATTTTTCGGACAGAAATTCTTCGGCTTTCTGTTTTCCGACGCCAGATGCTTAAACGTATTCCTTATAATTCTGCCCGGGCTTATCCTCACTTCCATTTACTCCGTGATGCGCGGAGCCTTCTGGGGCGACAGACAGTTTATGCCCTACTCGCTTATAGAGCTTGCGGAGGACGCGCTGATGGTTGTGCTGGGCAGCATTCTCGCATTCGGTGCGGCAGACGCCGCCGACGGTGCGCGAAGGGCGGGCATGGCGGTGTTCATATCCTACGTGTTCTCCTTTGCAGTGTCGCTTGTATGGTACTTCCGCAAGGGCGGCAGACTGGTCAACCCGAAAGCGCAGATAAAGCCGCTGCTCTCCGCCTCTCTCCCCGTCACGGCTATGCGAACCTCCACATCACTTCTCAATTCGCTTGTGGCCGTGCTGATGCCCTTCCTGCTTGTGAAGATGTGCAACATGACAGACAGCGAGGCTGTAAGCCTTTACGGCGTGGCAGCGGGCATGGCCGTGCCCATACTCTTCATCCCCTCCTCCCTCATAGGCAGCATTGCAGTTGTGCTTGCGCCCGAACTTTCAGAAAACTATTACAAAAACCGCACCGAGCTTTTGAAAGCGGACGTGGAAAGGTCGCTTAAAAGTGCGGCGCTGATAGCCTTTCTGCTAATTCCGCTGCTGTTTGCCGCGGGCGGCGCGGCGGGCGAAGTGCTGTTTTCAGACAAGCTGAGCGGCGAAATGGTGGAAAAAAGCTGTGCAATGCTGCTGCCGATGTGCATTTCCATGATAACGGGAACGGTACTCAACTCCATGAACCGCGAAAAGGCGACGCTTATCAACTACTTTGCGGGCGCGGCGGCAATGATTGCCTGCCTTGCGGCGCTGACTCCGCTTATAGGGGTCTATTCCTACGTTGCGGGACTTGCCGCAAGCTATGTTATAACCGCGGCGCTGAATATGCGTCTGCTTAAAAAGCTGTGCCCCGGAATGAAGTACAAAGGCTACTTTATGCGGGCGGCGGTTGCCTGCGTGCTCAGCTGCACGTTCGGCAGACTGCTAGGAGGAATACTGGAAAACTTCTTTCCGCCAGTTGCCTGCCTCTTTGCGGGCGGAGCAGCCACGGCTCTGTTCACGGGTGTGACCTTCCTTGCGTTCAGAACGTACTCCCTCACTCCCGCGATAGTCTACATAAAGGGCAGACTGGAAGTTTTGCGGACAGCAAGATTAAAGAAAAAATCAAAGAAAACTATGTAAATTTAAAAGCGGCCAATGTGGCCGCTTTGTTTTATTTATGCAAAGTTTTATTTGTTAAATATGGCAATTATAACTGTATATGCAAAGTTTTATTTGTTTTTAAAATAGGCCTTTACCTGCGGAATTATGTCCGCCGTCTGCTTGCATGCAAGCGCCACCAGAAAGCCGCCGAAGAGTTTGGAAAGCAGCTCCGACGGCATATACGCCGCCGCAAACGCGCCCGAGACGGACAGCGCGACTGCGGGAATTATTATAAGAAGCGAACCCTGCGTTTTTAAAAGGCCGTTGCCGGAGTGTATTTTAAGGCTTATCAGCGACATCGGCAGAAAGGCTATGAGGTTGGCCGCCTGTGCGGCGTGCTGTTCTATGCCCGATATGAGCGTGAGCGCGGGAATGAGTATCGTTCCGCCGCCCATGCCCATGCCGCCCAAAAGCCCCGCAAGGAATGCAAACGACAGTATTATAATAAAGCTCACGCAAACACCATCCTTATACCCGCGGCAAACATTACCGCAACGAACACGGCGCGCACGGCGGTGAGCGGCAGTTTGTTTAAAAATACCGCACCCAGCGCCCCTCCCGCCGCCATTCCCACGGCCGCGGGCAGAAATATATGCGCCGCGGCGTAACCCGCTATGATGTAGGCTATGGCCCCCGCAAGACTGACGGGAGCGATGATGAGTATCGCCGTGGCGTGCGCGCGCTTTTCTTCCAGTCCGCCCGCCGCAAGCAGCGGCACGGCTATCATTCCCCCTCCGCCGCCGAAAAGTCCGTTGGCTATGCCCACCGCCGCGCCCGTAAGCACGGGCTTTAAATTGTCGCTTATTTTTGCCATTTTGTTATTTTCGCCACTATATGCAAGGGAATATATGGCGCTCCTTAACAGAAGTTTGCACATTTTGAATAAATTTAACCGTTTTTTCATTCAATTAGTTATTAAAATGCTTGCGTATAATCACCTTTTATATTAAAATATCATAGTACGGTTTTAAAGTTTTTGCTTTACTACAAATAAATGCAGGTGTTATATGTACAAGAAAAAATATCACTTAAAATCCGGAATGAGGAAAGTCAGCATTGCCGTGCTTTCGGGCGTGATGGCTGTTTCGCTCGGCCTGGCCGCGGCGTGCACCGCCACCGACAAAGACAGCGACAGCGGCAGCGGCGAATCCACTTCTTCCACTACGGACAAACAGACCATTCTGAACGGCAACTTTGAGTTCTTCGGCGACAGCGAGGACAAAACTCACATCATCTATACGCCGGACAGCTGGACGGCCTCTGCCAGCGGCAGGACCAACTACGTAATGAACGGCATTATAGACACGAGCAAGGGCGGCTGGGACAAGATGTCCGCAAGCGACCTTGCACAGAGGCTTGAAGACAACGACAACCTCGACTCCGACGATGAGGACTACGATGACAAGTACGTTGACTACAACGGCATGCGCCCCCGCGACATTCTGTATGCCAACCCTCACACCGCTCTCATGGACGACGCCACCGACGAGCAGAAGCAGCTTATCAATAACCCCTACACCCACGACATAATCGTCGAAGGCGAGGCGGGCAGCGAAAAGTACTACTACCTCAACGATGAAGGCGTAAAGACTGAGCTCACTCAGGACGAGAACGGCGCGTTCTATAAAGACAAGGACAAGAAAGAAGTCTTTGAAAGCCACGTTCTGATGCTTCACAACTACGTGAACAGCGACATAGAAAAAGCTGACGGCACAGACAGCGAAGTTGTATACGACTACGACAGCTACGGCACCGCGCAGACCTATACCTCCGCCTCCACCGTCACTTTGGAGCCCAACACCGCGGCTGAAATTTCGCTGTGGGTAAAGACCTCCGACCTCATGTTCGACCGCGATGGCGCTGTTCCCATCGAGGAGCTCGGCGCATACATCACCGTTACGCAGACCGTCGGCGGCAACGACATCGACGAGTTCACAATCAAAGCCATCAATACCGAGGGCGTGACGGAGAACAACGGTTGGGTTCAGTTCACAATATTCGTTCAGGGCTGCGACTTTGCTTCCAGCACCGTCAACGTAAAGCTCGGTCTCGGCCTGGCTGAGGACAGCGGCGACTATGCCGAAACGGTTGAGGGCTACGCTTTCTTCGACGACCTCACCTGCACGCTCTACTCCTCCATCGAGGACAGCGAGAATTATGAGGCTGTAAAGGACGAGCTTGCAAATACCACCTGCACGCTTATGAGCGATGCCGAGGACAAGGTGTTCAGCTACGACGACTACAAGAACGAGAGCAACTACTACATCGACCTTGCCTCCGGCAGTTCCAAGGATATCACTCCCATAAATGCCGACACCGTTGCGGCTCAGCTTACAGAGGACGACGACCACTACGTGACCAGCGACCCTTCCAAGCAGCCCGCGTTCTACGGCATTACGGCAAACAAGGTTGAAGGCGGCCTTACCAACCACAACCTTGACATTGCCACCACCAACGACGTAATCGCGGCATTCAGTCTTTCGGACGTGGCCGCAAGCATAAAGGCGGCTTCCGCTACCATTCCAGGCGCATCCAAGTACTCGGCAAGAATTACCGAGGCGCTTGAAGGCGCGGCTGCCCTTCCCGGCGCAGACGAAAAGGGCAACGCGCTGATGCTCCTCTCTTCGCTCGGCGCATCCTATACGGCTACAATCTCCGGCACCGAACTTGAAAACGGCGCAAACAGCTTTACCGTAAAGGCAGGCGAGTACAAGATTGTATCCTTCTGGGTAAAGACCTCCGACATGGACGGCTTCACCGCGGCTACGGCAAGTATTTACGACCTCGACGACGAGGATACGACCTCCTCCGTTGCAGTGGATACCACCGACGTAACCTTTGACGTTGGCGACAACAAGGACATCTACAACGGCTGGGTACAGTGCTTCTTCTTCGTTGAAAATTCACTCGACGTTGACAAGACGTTCGGAATAGACTTCAGCTTCGGCGCAAGCGCGATAAAGGGTACTACCGCTTCCGCTTACAAGGCGGGTTATGCAGTAATAACCAACATCCAGACTTTCGACATCACCGAAAAAGACATATTCTCCCTGGCGGCAGCGGGCACATATTCCGCAACCTTCTCCTTCCAGAAGTCGGACAACACCTCCAGCAACGTGATGGACGAAGTTTACGGCGCGCTCAGCAACGACATAAAGGGCAACATTTCAAGGCCTTCTTCCTATAACGGCGTGAACGGCGCAAGCGCCTCCGTTGTTTACAAGGAAGAAGTTGACGCCGCCGGCTACGACAAGCGCAACGCCAACGAATACGCGGGCCTCGTCAACAGAGATTACTTTGCAAACTACCTTGAAAACGCACAGCAGGATGCAGGCAAGTTCGCTTGGCTCAGCGCTCTGCTTGAAAACAAGGAGATAACCGCAGAAGTAATCGCAGACGCTCAGAAACTGTGGAACGAACTGTTCGGCACCGAAACCGTACAGCCCCTTCTCATCGTAAACGCAGTGAGAGAGATAGGCGAAACGGCCGCAATGAACTACGGCTTCATCGCAAGCAGCAACACCACGGCGGCAGCTTCAGGCTACCAGGCAATAACCGTAAGGGTTAAGGCAAGCAGAGGCGCGGTTGCTTATGTATACCTCACCGATCCCGACGAGCGTACGGAAATTTCTTCCTTCGAACTTCCCGGCTACAGCTTCTGGTACGACAGCCTCGGCAACGTGCTTGAAAGCGAACCCGACTACGAGGACGACAACTACGACTCGCGCGACCACGTTGTATATACCCTTGAAGATAACGGTCTTTACACCGACAAGAGCGGCAATTACTTTGCCAATATGTACAACTACGACAGAGTTTACACCGACTCCACCGCCTCCTACTATGCGGCAGGCGCAACCGAAGCAACAAGCTTCAACGACCTCGACAACGATACCATATATTATATTAGCGCGGCAGAAGCTGCAAAGAAGGACGGCATACAGTCTCCTCACTACCTTGTGGCTACCAACTCCGACGGCTCAACCACAAAGGTATTCAGCTACAACAACGGCGCTTACCGCTACCTTATCGCAGGTACGGATAAAAACGGCGACCCCGTTATAAATGAATCTGAATACACCGTTTCCAACTTCGTTATCGGCAGCGAAAACGGCGGCGCCGACCTCAGGTACGACAATACCGAAAGCGGCAGGCAGATGTTCGCGGCAGTCGATGCTAGATACAACAAGGAAGGAAAGCTGTTCGGCGGATACAATCCCAACGAACTCAGCGCTGACCAGCTTGCAACGCTCGGCTACGACGCCGAAGGCAACTATGTTGCAGGCACCTGGCAGACGGTAACCTTCTTCGTTCATACGGGCGACGAAAGCAAGAACTACGTTGTTGAACTCTGGAGCGGCGCAAGGGATGCAAGCGGCGTAACCGCCGACGGCGAAACCTTTGTTGCAGACGAAAACCTCGGCAGCGTTCCCGGCAGCTACGTTATGTTCGATTACAGCAACGTAACCGCTGACGAAGATTCCTTCACAAGCCTTATAACCGAGTACACCAACAACATCATCCGCAGCTACGTTCAGCTGTTCACCGAAAAGGGTCTGCTCACCGAGGGCGTTGTATCCGCTTCGGATAAGAACATTGCCTACTATGAAGAGCTGTTCGATAAGTTCGTTGCAGAAGGCAAGCTCACCCAGGCCGACAAGCCCGTTGCTTACGACGCGATGTACTACACCTACTCGCTGTTTGACGACGCAGGCTATATCCCCTTCAATGCAGACACCGCGGAAGAGGGCGAGACCGGTTATGACTACTCCGCTGACGACTACACCGAAACGCTTGTATACCTCAATTACAGAGATAACTCCAACAATACCTTAAACGTATTCGTTGACTACTCCGCAACCGACGTAACCGTTGATAAGGGCACATCCTCCATCACGGACGACGACGAGGAAGAGACGACTACAAGCAACACCAACGTATGGCTGCTGGTTGCATCCATAGTACTTGCAGTAGCGCTTATCTTCACGCTGATTTCGATGTTCATCAGAGATCTGCTCAGCAAGAGACGCCGCAACCGCACTCACACCGAGCGCAACGTTTATGCAGGCAAGCGCAAGCACTTCATCCGCAAGCTGGGTCTCACCGAAGAGACTCCCGCAACCGATGACGGCGCAGAAGCTCCCGCAGACAACGCGGCTGAAAAGACGGCTGCTCCCGCTGAAGCTCCTGCAGAAGTACCTGCCGAAGTTCCCGCAGAGGAAACTCCCGCAGAAAACACCGCAGAAGTTGAGGCTGACGCAGAACAGACTCCTGCTGAAAATGCTGAAAGCAATGCAGAAGATACTTCCGCTCCCTCCGAAGGCGACAAGCCCGAAGAAAACAAATAACTAAACTGTAAAGTCTACAGTTTGAAAAGCGCCCGCGCTGTTGCGCGGGCGCTTATTTTTTATTTGCGTCAATAAAATAAATTGCCTGAATATGCGGCTGATGTAATGCAAAAACGGAAAAGATTTGCACAGCAAATATATTATCAGTACGCAAAATAATCGCCAGTGCCGTAACTCAGCCAGTCGGCAAACGGCAACAGCCGTTTTTATGTTGCAATTTATTGCGCGGCAATAACACAATCAATTAAAGAACGAGGCGGAACGGCTTAAAGCCGTTCCGCCCGTCTATTGACTGAAAAATATGCAGCCTCATATACTATTTCAATTGACTTAAATTCATACCGCCTCATACACTTTTTCGGATGTACGGCGTAAATCACATAACGATGCGCAGGCCCTTGGGGTAATGATTTTTAGCCGTTCCGCCAGCCGCCTTAACCCAGCCGAGGGGGAAACCGTTATATGCGCATACCATCCATCCGTTGCCGTCGCAGGGCATTGTAAGTCCCGAAAGGTAAGCTTTTGCGCCCTCTCTGTCAACTTCAAAGAAGGCCGCCTCGCCCTTTTTAAGACACATTGCAAGCGAATGAGAAGGTTCAAATCTGCCGTTTACAAACTCGCCGAGCCGCACGCCTGCGCGCAGCGTCTGCATTGCGGGAAGGGGCGCGCCATCCGGCAGAGAATAGAGAGTGTCGCCCGCAAGGTACAGATTTTCAAACCTGACGCTTAAATACTGCTTTTCAAAGTTGCGGTACAACTTTTCGCGGTCCTTCAGCTTCTGTGCGGGCGCGGGTACTAACCCGTCCTCATCGCCGTCCGTCTTGCACATCAGCGCGGCGAAATGCCCCTCTCCGCGCACCTTGTGCGGATAAAGTTTTTCCTGCCGCATTAAAGCATAGTTGCTGTGCTCCGAAAGAAAGGAAGATATTGCGCGCTCGTCCTCGTCCTCGGAAAACGTGCACGTGGAATAGACCAGTCTGCCGCCCGCCTTTAAGAGTCTGTCGGCGCATTGCAGTATGGTCTGCTGTCTGCGAGCGCACATCTCCACATTTGCGGGACTCCATTCGCGCAGCGCGGCCTCCTCTTTTCTGAACATTCCCTCACCCGAGCAGGGCGCATCTACAAGCACCGCGTCAAAGCAAGCAGCATACCGCTTGGCAAGCGCCTCGGGCGAGGCGACGGTAACTACGGCGTTGCGTATGCCCATGCGCTCCACGTTCTGAGAAAGTATCTTTGCCCGCGAAAAGTTTATCTCGTTCAGAAAGAGCAGTCCCTCCCCACCCATCTGCGCGGCAAGCTGCGTACCCTTTCCGCCCGGCGCGGAGCATAAATCAAGCACGTTTTTGCCGCTTATTCCGTCCAGAAGCGGCGCGGCGCACATTGCAGAAGGTTCCTGCACATAATAAAGCCCCGCGGCGTGCTCAACCTGCAACCCGGGCTTTTCCTCTGAAATATAGAACCCGCTGTCACACCAGGGCACCTGCCCTTCAAGCGGAAACGGGGAACACCTCGCAAACTGCTGTGCGGATATTTTTAACGTATTTACGCGTATGGCGCGCTCTGCGGGGCGGCTGTAACACTCTTCAAAAGCGTGAAATTCAGCACCCAGAACAGCGCGCATGCGCGAAAGAAATTCTGCGGGAGGGGTTATCATTTCAAAAGCTCCTCAAGCGCGTCCAGCGTGATAATCTGCAAACCCTCGCGCGTGTATGCCGTGCGCGTACGGGTGGAATTGTCGCCTGCGGGGGCGCAGTATATGTTGCACAGCGCAAGTTTCTGCGTATATTCTCCTCCCGCCGCGTAAATTCTGTCCAAAAGCGGCTCGGAAATTGATAAATCGTCCTCTATGCAACGGGCAAAGTTGAACACCTTGCCGCTCAGTCTGCCATCAGGGCGGCGCTTTTTGCGCGACAGATAGATATAAAAATCTCTGCGGGCGCGGCTCCTTTCCTCCTTTTCGGCGCGGCGTATTTCGGTATAGCGCGAATAGTCGGAAGAACGCGGCTTGGTTATGGAATAGTTTTCAATTCTGCCGCGGGCAATTTTAAGCTGCTCTTCCAGCTGAACAAAGTTGCACCCCCTGCTTGCGCACATAGCCTGCGCCACGCGCATCGTTGCATACGCATCGTCTGCGGCACGGTGAGGAGTGAATTCCACATTGAGGTCCTTTGTGATGTATTCAAGGCCGTACTGGCGCGAAAATCCGCCCGTCATGGTCATGTATATCAGCTGCGTATCTGAAAATTCAAAGCTGAAAGAGGGCAACTTGAAACGGCGCGTTTCCAGATTGAGATAGTTTACATCGTTATATGTGGCGTGCCCCGCCGCTATGTTGTTCTTATCCTCCAGCAGAGATTTGATTTTTGGATAGACGGCGCGGAAATCGGGATAATTTTTGAAATCGCCGTACTTGTACGGCAGGACAAGGCCCTTTTCACCCTTCGAATCGGTGAGGTGAAAAGCACCCTTGGGATTGATTAAAATATCTTCCTTTTCTATGATGTTGAAATCCATGTCGCACACAACATAGCCGAAGGCACATATTTTGGCCGACGTTTTGTATACGCTGGCACACTCAATATCGAAAAAAACAAGATTCATCGCGCAAAAATTATCCTTGATTGCCGTAAGTTCCTTTCTATTATATCACATTAAAAAGGAAATATCAATATTTTATCTGCCGCACACGCACAAGAGGGTGTTCCTTACGGAAAAATAAGGCCGATTGTAGTTTTATGCCGCAACAACAGCAAATTGTAAAAATTCAGGCGTGCTGAAATTGAATATTTCAGCACGCCGTATAACTCTTTGCCCATACTTTTAATTGCTTTCATTTTATAGCCCGAAACAAGCTCAATGCCTATGTACAAGCGGCTTCTGAATTTGCCATCTGATATTATCTGGAGCATAAAAATTCAATGTTTCCCGCTTCTTGTCATCAAGATAAAAATATATTACTTCATACTTAGAAAAATGCGATATAAAAGATTTGTTACCTCGCTTCTTATAAAATATAACGGTCGATATGACAATATCGCCCTTGGTTTTCAGATGATCAATTTCTTCCCATAAAAAAATTCTTTTCTTTATGCCGAACTAGCTTCTTGTTATACCCTTTTCATCTATCCGTATCTTAGCAGCAAAGGCCAATATGCACCAAATTAAAATTACTATTGGCAAAACTGCTAACATTATTGTTAAGAATATCGCCAAACAGATATCATCAAAGAAATGAGCATCGCCGATAGCACATCCAAGATAACACCCGATGCTGGCACAGGCTTCGAACGCAATACCTATAACAATTTCAATTCCAACGTAAAAATTATTCTTCAAATTCTGCCTCTGAAATTATTTAGTAGCCGTATCTGACATCCCGATAAATTCAAACCTGTATACTTCACAAGATTTATTCCCGCGCTTATTGCACCCGCAAAGTCTGACATAGGTTTATTGTTGATTTATCCCTTAAGGTCTGAAAATATATGGCAATTAAGCAAAATTTATGAAAACTCAAAGTTCATTCATATCTTTTGAGATAGTTGATACCAAACAGTCATTGAATTATCATTAAAGGCATAAATAAAGCCGTATATGCCCATAACCGCAAACGGAACTGTGATAACTGACATAAAAATATAAAAAATTACATTATTCTGTAGAAATAATTTTTTCCATTTGCGTTTTTTATTCACTCCGATATCCCCTCTTATCCCCTTAAGTAACCAATTTATACCTTCATATTATCACCCGAATCTTGTTTTGTCAATATCAAACTCCTTACTCGAACAAATAAAATATACAATTTATTACCATAAAACAATTTTAACTTGAAAGTTTAATTCGGGTTATTTTCTATGAGTTTTTTATCCATTTAGCATATAAATAAGTACCCTCATAGGTAGCAAAGTTTTCATACGTTTCATTATTTAACAATTTGCCGGTTTTGTCAGTTTCAAAGTTCCACTGATTTATACATTCTGGCTCCTTGTACCAGCCGCCAAATAGATATCCCAGTCTTTCAGGATTGGGCGGAATAAATGTAATTACATCGTTATCATAACTATCTACCCAATAATACCCATTATTTTCTGCATTTTCATAATTGTACATATAGGAAACATTGGCTATATAGCGCCTATCACTTAATCTACCACCTATTTTAGTCATCCAATAGTCATAACTATAAACAACGCCTTTCATAAAGCTTAACTGATTTTCCTCGCCATCAGTATCCCAAAAAAAAGCATAAGCATCAGAAAAAGATAGCCTGGGATTGCCGCTTGTTCTTTCTTCCGGCATTTTGGGAAAGAAAAATTTTTCCAACTTATCGCTTCTGAATTCGCCAATCGACAAACTCCCAAACATAATATAATGTTCATAAAACATGCCATATACTTTAATGGCATCTATATATTCGGGATAGACTAATACTTTTTGCTGTTCGCCGAGCTTTGTAAACCCTATAATATATGCCTTTTTATTGCCATCCTTTTCCGTGCGGACAGCATAACGGAAATATCCGCTTTCATATTCGGGAAGATAATCTTCCCGACAGGCAGATAAAGCGGCTATTGCAAATACAAAACTAAAAGCGATTAAACTTACTGCTATCTTTTTTAAAAAATTTGACATATCAGTCCCCTTAACAACTTCACGCTGAATTCTATTCTGCTTGTTTTTCTATATATTTTTTATTGATTTTGGATATAAATAAATTGCTCAATATCTTTCTGCCAGGCAATAGACAATGCAAATTGTAAATATTTGCTTTATAAGTTCCTTAATTTAATATTATCACCGAAAGGTTGCTTTGTCAATGCCTGTTTTTTACGCAAAACACCAAAAGATAAGTTCTTCACACAATAAAATATATACTTAATTAAAGATACAGAAATTAAGTTGAGACTAAAAAAATACGGCTGTAACAGCCGTATTTTTTAAAACTTACGACGCAAGGAACAGTCTGCGCAATAATAAAATAAGCCGCCCGAAAGGGCGGCACGTAAATTACAGAATTTTTTCCATTGTTGTTTTAAGCGGCACAAGACCGCACTTTACATAAAACTTCATTGCGGCGGGGTTGCACGCCCATACGTTGAGCGTTAAATTGTAGCAACCGCTCTTCTTTGCAAAGTCGCACACATACTCATAAAGCGCACTGCCTACGCCGCGTCTGCGCGCGTTTCCGTCCACACAGATATCGTCTATATACAGCGTCTTAACGTCCTGCAAAAGACTGTCGCCGCGCGTTTCCTTGAACATACAGATGGCATATCCCGCCACCTTGCCCTCGTCCTCGCAGACAAAGAGCGGCGTATTTTCGTCTGAAATGAGCTTTTTTACGCCTTCGGCATCGTACTTTGTATTATTTTTGAACAGGTCGGGACGCCCCTCATAGTGCACCTCGTTTACCTGGCGCAAAAGACCGAGTATGGCCGGGATATCCTTTTCTTCCGCTTTGCGAACGTACATAATTGCTCCTTTTGCACAAAATAAATTTATTGCGGCGGCGCACGAAAGTGCGCCGCCGCAGAAAACCGACTTAAATTACTTTATGGGTTTGATGTATTCCTTGCCGCCCATATACTTGCGGAGCACTTCGGGAATGAACACGCTGCCATCCTCCTGAAGGTGATTTTCAAGGAATGCAATGAGCATTCTGGGAGGCGCCACAACGGTGTTGTTGAGCGTGTGAGCGTATTCGTTTTTGCCAGTTTTGGAACTCTTGAACTTTATGCCAAGCCTTCTTGCCTGCGCATCGGTGAGGTTGGAGCAGCTGCCTACTTCGAAATACTTTTTCTGACGGGGGCTCCACGCCTCTACATCAAGACTTCTGTATTTGAGGTCGGCAAGGTCGCCAGAGCAGCAAACGAGCGTACGCACGGGTATCTGCATGGATACGAACAGCTCGACCGTGTATGACCACAGTTTTTCGTACCAGTAGTCGCTCTCTTCGGGCTTGCATACGACTATCATTTCCTGCTTTTCGAACTGGTGAATGCGGTAAATGCCGCGCTCCTCTATGCCGTGCGCGCCCTTTTCCTTGCGGAAGCAGGGCGAATAGGAAGTGAGCGTTAAGGGCAGTTTGCTTTCATCGAGCACGGTGTTCATGAAACGGCCTATCATTGAGTGCTCGGACGTGCCGATAAGATACAGGTCCTCGCCCTCTATTTTATACATCATGCCGTCCATCTCTTCAAAGCTCATAACGCCCGAGACGACGTCGCTTCTTATCATGTAGGGCGGTATTACGTAGGTGAAGCCCTTATCTATCATGAAGTCGCGCGCATAGGTGAGCACTGCGGAATGCAGACGCGCAACATCGCCGATAAGATAGTAAAAGCCGTTGCCCGAGGTGCGCCTTGCGCTGTCCAGGTCAATGCCGCCGAGGCGTTCGAGTATGTCCACGTGGTAGGGAACTTCAAAGGGCTTTTCCTTTGCCTCGAGATAGGTGTTCCACTGCACGTTCTGACTGTCGTCCTTGCCGATGGGAACATCGTCTGCTATGATGTTGGGTATGGACATCATATCCTTTTTGAGCTGGGTCTCTATTTCGGCCGTACGGGCCTCTATCGCGCTGACGCGGTCGTTATTTTCCTTTACTTCGGCCTTGACTTTTTCGGCCTCTTCCTTCTTGCCCTCCTTCATGAGAGCGCCTATCTGCTTGGAGAGAGCGTTGCGCTTTGCACGGCGTTCGTCGCCTTCGCGCTGAAGGGTGCGCTTTTCCGCATCCAGTGCGAGCACTTCGTCTACCAGAGGAAGTTTTTTATCCTGAAATTTCTTTTTTATGTTTTGCCTTACGAGCTCGGGATTTTCCCTTATGAGGTTGATGTCGATCATAAAAAACACTCCGATGAAGTATGCCGCGGCGGGACAGCGCCTTAGCGCAACGGAAAATATACTGCCATATTCCCGCTCGGCTTTGAATATGCTTAAATTATAAACCAAAAAAAGAGCAAAAGCAATTAAAATTGCCGAACGTGCGCTATTATGTTGAAAAAAAATGCCCGCCGTGGTATACTGTAAAAAAGCGGCTCAGTCCTTACGGTAAGCCGCTATAACCGCGGAAAATTTTTATGACACGGCATTGCGTGTACGCAAGGCGCAAAGAGCAGACTTTTTCTGCGGAGAAAACTATGTATATATTTAAGGAAATGCGATGAGCAAAATAATTTATAAAAAGGGCACGGCGCAGACAATTTCCGACGACGCCGAAAAACAGAAGGCCGCCCTTGCCGAGGCTGCGGCCGAAGACGCCGCACCGCCCGCCGCAGACGAAAAGGACGGCGCGCAGCCTTCCGCGACCGCCGCAAAAAGTGACGGCGACGATTCCTTGCAGCAGTCCGCAAAAAGCGAAGATACTAAGGCTGCCGATGACGACGACAACGGTTCGGGCGAGGACTTTGACAAGGACAAAGTTTTCCGCTACTTCCGCCGACACCCCAAAAACAAGATAAACACGCACGTTGAACGCTATACCCCCTCCACCGACACGGGCCTTACCTCCGCGCAGGTGCAAAAGAGGTTTTCACAGTTCCTGTTCAACGACACCAACAAAAAATATTCCAAGTCCTACGCGAGCATATTCATAGGCAACATATGCACATTCTTCAACCTGCTGTGCCTTATAGCATTCATCGCGCTGATACTTGCAAACACCAAACAGATTTCCAACTACCTGGTAATTTTTATTACCACGGCAAACATTGTCATAGGAATCATTCAGGAGATCCGCTCCAAACTCTCCATTGATAAGCTGTCCATTCTGGCGGCGAATACGGCCAAAGTCATACGAGACGGAGAGATTACGGAAATTCCGCTTAGCGAGATAGTCCTTGACGACGTAATTATGCTTGAAACGGGCAACCAGGTACCCGCCGACTGTATTCTTGCCGAAGGCTCGGTTGAAGTGAACGAGTCCCTTCTGACCGGCGAGAGCGTATCGGTGAAAAAAATGCCCGGCGACCTTTTATATGCGGGCAGCTTTATTTCCAGCGGCAGCGGCAAATTCCGCGTGGATAAGGTGGGCAAGGAAACTTACCTGCAAAAGCTGACCTCTAAAGCCAAAAAATACAAGAGACCCAACTCCGAGCTGATGAACAGCACAAAGTGGATAATAAAGGTCATAGGCGTGCTGATTATTCCCATAGCCATAGGCATTTTCCTTACCACTTACGCAAACTTTAACCCCGCGGACGCGCAGGGAATTACCGAGTGGCTGTTCTCCGTGAGGGTAAACTATGCAATACAGCGAACGTGCACGGTAATAATCGGCATGATACCTTCGGGAATGCTGCTGCTGACAAGCGTGGCACTTGCCGTAGGCGTTATCCGCCTTACCAAACACAACACCTTGGTACAGGATTTGTATTCGCTTGAAATGCTGGCGCGCGTCAACGTGCTCTGCCTGGATAAGACGGGCACGATAACCGACGGCAGAATGAAGGTAAGCGACTGCATAATTTTAAATACCGTTGAAGAGTATTCGCTGAATGATATTATGGGGTCAATGCTTGCTGCGCTGAACGATAACAACCAGACTTCCATTGCCCTTTACAACCATTTCGGCCACAGCGACAGACTGTCGCCGATAGCTAAAATACCCTTCTCCTCCAAGAGAAAACTCTCTGCCGTAAGCTTTGACGAGGCGGGAACGTTCGTGTTCGGCGCACCCGAATTCGTGCTTAAACCCCTGCCCGCAAAAGTTGAACGCATTATGAAACAGTATGCCCAGATGGGCATGCGAGTGCTCGTGCTCGCACACTCCAACACCCCCATCACGGGCGACAAACTGCCCGCAGTTCTAAAGCCGATTGCCATTATATCCATCGCCGACAACATCCGCGAGGACGCCATTGACACCATTAAATGGTTCCGCGAAAACGACGTTGCAGTAAAGGTGATTTCGGGCGACAGCCCCGTAACCGTATCGGAAGTGGCAAGGCGCGCAGGCATTGAAAACGCCGAAAAGTTCATTTCGCTTGAAGGACTGAACGACAAGGAAGTGGAAAACATTGCAAACAAATACACCGTTTTCGGCCGAGTTACGCCCGAACAGAAGGCAATTTTAGTGCGTTCGATTAAGTCCGAGGGCAACACGGTTGCAATGACGGGCGACGGCGTAAACGATATACTCGCACTCAAAGAGGCAGACTGCGCAATATCAGTTGCTTCGGGCAGCGAGGCGGCGAGAAACGTAAGCCACCTTGTTCTGATGGACAACAACTTCAACTCAATGCCGAAGATAGTTGCCGAGGGCAGACGAGTTATAAACAACATAAAAAATTCGTCCTCGCTCTACCTCATGAAGACGTTGTTTACGGCCATACTTGCCGCGCTGTGCATATTCATGAGTACGCCTTACCTCTTCATGCCGTCCAACGTGCTACTGCTTGAATTCTGCGTGATAGGCGTGCCCTCCTTCTTCCTTTCGCTGCAACCCAACAATTCCAGGGTGCAGGGTAAATTCATTACACACGTAATGTGCCGCGCGATTGCGGGAAGTCTGCTGATGGTGATGTGCGTTATGGCAATGTACATTACGGGCGTTGCCGACGCCGCCGAATTCGGACAGTTCCGCCAGGCTATGTGCATGATTGCGCTGACTTTCAGCGGAATGGTTATGCTGTTCCGCGTATGCCAGCCGTTCAACGCATACCGACTGGTACTCTTCCTTTCAATGCTGGCAATAGCAATTGTATGCTTTGCCGTAAAACCGCTTGGCTCATTCCTGTATGCCGGTTGGAGCGACCTTTCGTGGGACTATGCAAAGGTGCTTGTAATCGTTGTCGTGATAGAGGCCGCGTTCCCGCTGTCCTCCGCGCTGATAAAGATTATGGAAATCATAATGCCGTCCTCCACGGGCAACGCCAAAAAGACGGCAAAGCCTGCCGCAAGGTAAAGTTTAAAACCAGGCTGATTTATTCAACAAAATAAAGTTGCGCCCGTCCGCTTACCGCGGACGGGCGCTTTTTTTCATATGCTCTGCAAGTAAAATACGGCGGCCTTGACGTTGCGCCGACAGTATGCAATTGAATATACTCCGCGGAATTAAAAATATCCGACAGACGAGCCAACCGCACAAAAATACAGCTGCGGCAAGGCATACAAAAACGGGCATCCGAAAAATTCGGATGCCCGTTAGTTGCGGCATATTGCCGCACCAATTGACTTTAAAGCTTATTCCTCTGCGCCGTCTTCCGAAGAGTCGTCCGCACCCTCTGCAAGGTCCTCCGCGGTGGCCTCTTCGGGCACTTCCGCCTCGGCCTCGTCGTCACGCTCGGTGACGGCAACGGTGGCAACAGAACCTTCCTTCAGTTTCATAAGGCGCACGCCGCGGGTGTTGCGGCCTATGAGCGATATGTCGCCGCAATGCATGCGGATTATTACGCCCGCATCGGAAATTATCATTATATCGTCTTCGGCGGTGACGAGCTTCATGTTGACGAGCTTGCCCGTCGTCTCGTTGAACACGCCTGCCTTTATGCCCTTGCCTGCTCTTCCCTGCAGACGGTAGTCGGCAAATGACGAACGCTTGCCGTAGCCGCCCGAAGTTACCGTGAGGACATCCTTGCTTTCGTCCACGACAAGCATATCGACAAGCTTATCGCCCTCAGACAGTTTCATTGCCCTTACGCCTGCGGTGTCCCTGCCCATGTTGCGCACGTCGTCCTCGGAGAACCTTATGCACTTGCCTTCGGAGGAGGCTATCATGAGCTCGTCGTTGCCAGAGGTGAACTGTACGGAAATGAGCTCGTCGCCCTCGTTGAGCCTTATGGCTATTTTGCCGTTCTTGTTAATGCGGTAGAACTCCTCTACCTTTGTCTTCTTTATCAGTCCGCCGCGCGTTGCAAAGGCTATGTAGCCCTCCACGCCCTCCTCTATGGGAATCATTGCGGTTATCTTTTCGTCCTGAGCTATGCGGACTATGTTTACTATCGCCCTGCCGCGCGCCGTTCTTGCGGCTTCGGGAATTTCAAAGCCCTTTATGGAATATACCTTGCCGAAGTTGGAGAACAGCAGAATGTCGTCGTGCGTGGAGGCGACGAACATGCGCTCAACAAAGTCCTCCTCCTTGGGTTTGTGCGCCGTAACGCCCATTCCGCCGCGGTGCTGCGCCTTATACTCGGATACGGGCAGACGCTTTACATAGCCCGAATGCGTGAGCGAAACCACAACAGTTTCTTCGGGTATGAGGTCGGCATCCTCTATCTCGCCGAAGTCAACGGCAATTTCCGTCTTTCTGGGCGAAGGATATCTGTTTTTGATGTCGATAAGGTCGTTTTTGATTATTTCAAGCACTCTGCTTTCGTGAGTGAGTATGTCGTTGAAGTCGGCTATCTGCGCCTCAAGCTGGGCAAGTTCGTCCGTGAGCTTATCCACTTCGAGGTGGGAAAGACGGTACAGTCTGAGTTCGGCAACGGCGTTGGCCTGTCTGTCGTCCAGCACAAAGTTTGCCATAAGTTTTTCAACGCAGTCGTTCTTATCCTTGGCAGTCTTGCATATTTCCACGACTTCGTCTATGCTGGCCTGCGCGATTACCAGACCGCGCAATATGTGTGCGCGCTCCTCCGCCTTGCTGAGGTCGAACTTTGTCCTGCGGGTGATTATGTCCTTCTGGTGTTCGAGGTAGTAATATATGCACTCCCTTAAATTGAGTATTT
>DVMA01000060.1 GCA_018715195.1 Candidatus Coproplasma excrementavium
TGCTTCCATGGGCATATACGTTT
This sequence comes from Candidatus Coproplasma excrementavium, assembly GCA_018715195.1. Lineage (GTDB taxonomy): Bacteria > Bacillota > Clostridia > Christensenellales > Borkfalkiaceae > Coproplasma > Coproplasma excrementavium. The sequence goes on from DVMA01000060.1 coordinate 24, forward strand.
TCAGCGCAGACAAGCTTTACAAGTACCTCGAACTCGACGAGCAGGACCCCAAGTCGGAAAACGACTTCGGCAAGAACGTTCTTCCCGCAATGCTCAATGCGGGCGAAAAGATGTTCTCCTACAGATTCGAGGGCTACTGGAAGGACGTAGGTACCATAAGCTCCCTTCTGGAAGCAAATATGGACCTTCTGGGCGTCGCTCCCAAGTTCGACCTTGACGACCAGGATTTCATGATTCATTCCAGAAGTCCTCTTTCGCCTCCCGCATACGTTGAAGGCGAGGTTAAAAACAGCCTTATCGCAAACGGCAGCGTGATAGAAGGCAAGATTATAAACTCCGTTATCGGCACCAACTGCAAAGTAGAGGAGGGCGCAATCGTAAAGGACAGCGTTCTCATGGGCAATACCACGGTAAAAAAAGGCGCCCGCATCACCTATTCCATAATAGATGAAGAGGTGACCGTAGGCGAAAATGCCACAATCGGTGCAGAGAAAGAAGAGGCCTGCAAAGTAGAAAGCAAGACGGCGGGCATAGCCGTACTCGGCAGAGGCATCAACGTTGCAGACGGCGGCGTTGTAGGCGCAGGCGAAATTGTCGATAAAGATGTTTAAGGAGGGGAAATAATCATGGCTTCGACTGTTGGCGTAATTTTTTCGAGCATAAACGATCAGAACGTGCCCGAGCTTACCAGAGTAAGATCTATGGGCTCGGTGCCTTACGGCGGAAGATACCGCCTTATAGATTTCGCCCTTTCCAATATGGTTAATTCGGGTATAACCACTGTGGGCGTAATTACAAAGCAGAACTATCAGTCTCTGATGGACCATCTCGGCACAGGCAAAGACTGGGACCTTGCAAGAAAGGAGGGCGGCCTCATTCTTCTGCCCCCTTACAGCGACGAATCGGAAACGCTCTATAAGGGCAGGCTTGAAGCGCTCAAAGGCGCTACGTCCTTCCTTAAAAAGTGCAAGCAGGACTATGTAGTGCTTTCGGACAGCGACTCCGTATATAAGCTCAACTACAGCGACGTTATAAAGTTCCACGAGGAAAAGAACGCCGATCTGACGCTTGTATACCACGAGCACAAAGTTTCCAAGTCGCGCTACTACATCACCTTCGATACCGATAAGGACGGCAGAATAGACGACCTCTGCATCAACCCTATCGCAAGAGGCGTAAAAAAGAATTACATCAACGTAATGGTGGCACGCACGTCCTTCCTTCTCAACCTCATTCAGGACGCCATCCAGCACGGATACAACAGCTTCGGCAGAGATATACTCGTTCCCGGCGTAAAGAATATGAGACTTTACGGCTATAAGATGGAGGGCTATTATGCAGACATCGATTCGCTTGTCGCATACTTCAACTCCAATATGGACCTGCTGAAAAAGGATATCCGCAACGAAATTTTCGGCAACCGCGACGTATACACCAAGGTAAACGACAGCGCTCCCGCAAAGTTCACCGATACGGCGGTAGTTAAAAATTCACTCATATCCGACGGCTGCCTTATCGAAGGCACTGTTGAAAACTGCATACTTTTCCGCGGAGTAAAGATAGGCAAGGGTGCCGTTGTAAAGAACTGCATTCTCATGACCGATAACTACGTCGGCCACGATTGCAACCTTTCATACGTGGTAAGCGATAAAAATTCCATAATAAGGGATAACAGAGTACTTGCAGGCTGCGAAATTCAGCCTTACTTCATAGGAAAAGGCTCGCTCATCTGATAAAACGGCGAGGTGATTTACAAATGTCAGATAATTTAACCGAAAACAACACCGTTGCCCCCGGCGCAAAAAAAAGGAGCGGAGTGCGCATTGCGTCCGCCCTCATACGCCACAGGGCAGCAGCCGCCAGAAAGGCGGTAAAGGAGGCTGAAGTGCCCGTTCAGGCAGATCCCGTCGCTATGAGCGACAAAAAGAAAATTCTCTTCGTTGCATCGGAATGCACGCCCTTCATTCAGACGGGCGGTCTTGCCGAAGTTATCGGCTCGCTTTCCAAGGCCCTTGCGGCAACGGGAAAGTTTGATGTCCGCGTAGTTATTCCCATGTATTCCGACATCAAATGGGAATTCAAGCAGCAGTTCAACTACATAGGCAACATATATGTTCCTCTTGCATGGAGAAACCAGTACTGCGGCATTTTCACTTATGAAAAGGACGGGGTTACATTCTATTTCCTCGACAATGAGTTCTACTTCAAGCGCCCCGGGTGCTACGGCTATTTCGACGACGGCGAGAGATTTGCATTCTTCTCCCGCAGCGTGCTTGAAATTATGCCCTTTATAAACTTCTATCCCGACATAATGCACTGCCACGACTGGCAGGCTGCGCTTGCGGCAATTTACCTTAAAACAAATTATTGCTTCAGGCCCGAATATCAGTACATAAGGGCGCTGTTCACCATTCATAATATCGAATATCAGGGAATATACTCTATGGATATTCTCAGCGACCTCTTCGATATTTACGGCACTTATGCTGGACTTGTAGAATACAATCACTGCATAAACCTCATGAAGGGTGCAATAGAGTGCTGCGAAAGGTTCTCTACCGTAAGCCCCAGCTACGCGGAAGAGATAAAAAATCCTTACTTTGCGCACGGCCTTGACCCCATAGTCCGCAGAAACGAGTTCAAACTCTGCGGCATACTCAACGGCATCGACGATATGGGCTATAATCCCAAGTATGACAAACATCTCTTCGCGCCCTATTCGCCCGAAGATTTTGCCGGCAAAAAGGTCTGCAAGTCCGAACTTCAGCGCATGCTCGGCCTCAACGACAGTGCAGATACGCCCATTATCGCTATGATAACCCGTCTTGCGGCACACAAAGGCCTTGACCTTGTGACTACCGTCATAGACGAAATCTTGCAGGACGACGTTCAGTTTGTCCTTCTCGGCACGGGCGAATCTCACTTTGAAGGCTGGTTCTCCGACCTGGCAAAGCGTTATCCCGGCAAAGTAAGCGCAAACATAATGTTCAACGGTGACCTTTCGCGCAAAATTTACTCCGGCGCGGACATATTCCTTATGCCCTCAAAGTCGGAACCCTGCGGCCTTTCGCAGATGATTGCCTGCCGCTACGGCACAATTCCCATCGTCAGGGAGACGGGCGGCCTTAAAGACAGCATTCATCCGCTTGAAAACGGCTATACTTTCACCAACTACAACGCTCACGATATGATGTATGTAATACGCGAAGCAATTTCCGATTATAAAAACAAGGAAGAATGGGCAAAACTTATGTACAGAGCCGCCACAACCGATTTCAGCTGGAATAAATCGGCCAATGACTACGAAAGTCTGTACTACGATATGCTCAAATACTGAATTCCCGCGCTTAAATTTTTGTGCGGACGTCGGTATTGATTGCCTGTTTTAAAATTTTTTGATATAATTGCATAGGATAAGTTAAGACCTTTCTTTAAATTTAAGAAAGGTCTTTGCGCGGTAAATAAATACAAAAACATATTTTTGACAAATTTTTTACTGTAAATGAAAGGAGATAAAGGTTTAAGAATGAGTACAGCTATTACCGAAAAAGAAGTCAAGGAGGCTATCAAAGGCAAACTTTCGCGCTACTTCGGCGTTAGCCCCACAGAGGCTACGGAAGAGCAGATGTATAAAGCCGTGGTAATGAGCGTAAGGGACATTCTGCTCGAAAAGAGACAGCAGTTCCACAAGAGAGTAAAGGCAAAGCGCGCAAAACGCGTTTATTACCTCTGCATGGAATTCCTTCTCGGCAGATCGCTTAAAAACAGCTTATACAATCTTAGCGCAACAGACGTCTATAAAAAAGTTGTTTCGTCTTACGGTTTCGACCTCGAAAATCTTTACGAACTCGAACCCGACGCAGGACTGGGCAACGGCGGCCTCGGCAGACTTGCCGCTTGCTTTATGGACGCTCTCGCAACAGGCAATTATCCTGCAATGGGTTTCTCTCTCCGCTATGAGTTCGGTCTTTTCAAGCAGAAGATAGTGGACGGATGGCAGATAGAACTGCCCGATGTATGGCTTCCCGGCGGCGAAGTATGGCTGACCAACAGAAGCGATAAGTCCTTCGTTGTAAGGTTTGACGGCCAGGTTCAGGAGACGTGGACCAAGTACGGCATGCAGACCGAATACATCAACTGCAACGAAATAGAGGCAATCGCCTACGATATGATGATTTCCGGTAAAGACAGCGATGCAGTTTCCGTCCTCAGACTCTGGAAAGCAAAGCCCGCTCAGGATTTCAATATGAATCTGTTCTCGCAGGGCGAATATTACCAGGCAATGAGCGAGGATAACGAAGCTGACCTTCTTACCAAGGTTCTCTATCCCGCAGACAACCACGAAGGCGGCAAGTCGCTCAGACTCAAGCAGCAGTATTTCCTCTGCTCCGCATCAATGCAGAACATAGTAGCCGACCACAAACACAGATACGGCGATTTGAGAGATCTGCCCAAACTTGCGGCAATTCACCTCAACGATACGCATCCCGCAATGGCCATTCCCGAACTGATGCGCATACTCATAGATGAAAACTTCTTCAAGTGGGAAGAGGCATGGGCAATCACAACCGCAACTTGCGCATATACCAACCATACCGTGCTTGCCGAAGCGCTTGAAACCTGGTCAGAAGACCTCGTACGCAGAAAGGTTCCCCGCATATATTCGATTATTCAGGAAATCAACAGGCGTATGTGCGAAGACCTCTGGAAGAAGTATCCCGGCGAATGGGGCAAAATTTCCCGCATGGCCATACTTGAGTACAACAAGGTTAAAATGGCCAATCTTTCGGTCTATGGCGGACATAAGGTAAACGGCGTTTCTCAGCTCCACAGCGAAATTATAAAGAAATCTGTATTCAAAGATTTCTACAACTATACGCCCGAAAAGTTCACCAATGTTACCAACGGTATCGCCCACAGAAGGTGGCTGTGCCAGTCTAACCCCGAACTTTGCGAACTCCTTAACGACTGCATAGGCAACGGCTACGTTCTTAACGCCGCAGTGCTTGCAGATTTCAAAAAGTTCCAGAATGATGCATCCGTACTCAAGCGTCTTGAAGAAATCAAGTCCATCAAAAAACAGCAGTTTGCACAGTACGCATTTAAAAAGCAGGGAGTTATAATCAATCCCGATACACTGTTCGATGTTCAGGCTAAACGTCTGCACGAATACAAGCGTCAGCTTCTCAATGCGCTCAACATAATTGATACGTACCTCGACCTCAAGGATAATCCCGAGCTTGACATACAGCCCAAAACCTATATCTTCGGTGCGAAAGCTGCTCCCGGATATCAGATGGCAAAGAACATTATAAAGCTTATAAACTTCCTTGCCGAAGACATCAAGAAAGACAAGAAGATAAACGAAAAGCTCAACGTCGTATACATGGAAGACTACAATGTTACCATGTCTGAAAAGCTTATGCCCGCATCAGAAATTTCTGAACAGATTTCGCTCGCAGGCAAGGAAGCAAGCGGTACCGGCAACATGAAATTCATGATTAACGGCGCGCTTACGATAGGCACTCTTGACGGCGCAAACGTTGAAATGGCTCAGGCCGTAGGCGACGACAATATCTTTATCTTCGGTCTTAAGTCAAACGAAGTGGATGATATCTGGAAGTCTGGTTACAGCTCCAACAGATACTACAACGAATCTCCCAAGCTTCGCAGAATAGTAGAAGCGCTCATAATCGGTTTCAACGGTCAGTCGTTCTCCGATATAGCAGCATATCTTACAACTGGCACAATGGGCGCACCTATTGCCGACCCTTACATGTGCATGGCCGACTTTGAATCTTACAGACAGACTCAGCACGATATGTCAAAGCTCTATTCCACCGACAAGAAGAAGTGGAATAAGATGTCGCTTATGAATATCGCATCGGCAGGCATATTTGCAGCTGACAGAGCAATAAAAGATTATGCGGATAACATCTGGGATCTCAAACCCCTCAAGGGCAACTGATAACAGATTATCAAGAAATATATGTGAACTCCGCTGATCTAAACTGTCTGAAAGGCTTTAAATCATTATACTCAAAAGCTAGTTTACAGATTTTATAAAAGCATTAAGCCATAAGCTGGATTAAATGGTTTAAAATCTGAAACATTAAAAATTTATTCTGAACACACATAAAACAACAGCATAGAAGAGGGTGCAGGGCAACTTGTTTGCTCTGCACTTTCTTCATTTAAATTCAAAAAGTGGAAACATTGCAGAGACAGAGGCTTAAAACCATTTTATTTGTAAAATGCGATGTACTATGTCAGACATAACTATAAAAATAATCTAATATCATTATAATCTAATATCATTCAATAAACAAATGTTTACGCGGCGAATTATCTTATCAACAGCCAAAGAAAGCCTAAAGAATGGAGCCGCGAATAATGCGAATTTCATCTGTAATCTGTTCTGTTGTTGTCAATTCAATTTAAACTTGTTTCTATCAAAAATTTTATTCAATTTTATTCATTGGCATGTTTTTAGGATTATAAACATACTTTGACGACTTTGACAATCTTTTGATGCTTTTAATCAGCAGCATGCCAAAAAATAATTAGCAGCATGCCAGAAAACAAACCTGCTTATAAGCAGTAAACATTATCTGTAAAGAGCAAGCTGTCAATGCACAAATAAGCTTGAGCCATTCAGCAAATCTAACAGCAAACTTTATAACGTTGATTTAAAAACACAAAATAAAGGACTTAATTCTAAAACACAAAATAGTTATATAGTTAGGCGTCTTACAGCAAAATTGAACGAACATTTCCTCGCATAAATTTTATTATTCTGGCTCAGAGGCTTTAAATGGCTTTTTTCAAAAAGAGCTTTTTATCATTTTTCTTTCCGCTAAAAGGTAATCTTAACGAATTTGCTCAATCAGAATTTTTATTGTGTATATGGCTTGTATTGAGCTCAGAGATTTTGTCCATAAAAAAGTTAAAATCGATATAAAATATTTTAAGCATAAACTTCGATATAAAAATTGTGTACAAATTATAATCCGGCAACTCTTTGTCTGACAGGATTAAAACTGGTCTAACCTGGTAAACCAAATTTTACGATAGTCAATTGACTTAAAATTAACCGTCAATTAACTTAGAATCAGCCCAAAACCGTCTTAAAGCTTCTTCATCCCTTTTCTTGGCCTTAAAACTTCGTAAAAGCTGTGTTTTACGAACAATTATATATCTACCTTTACGGCAATTTATTCATAGAAATTTTTTACTATCTTAATTACAAATGGCATAAAATGCCCTGGTCAATGCTATCAGAACCACTTGACACTTGAATCGTAAATATAGCGATTGGTGCGTTTAGTTCCCGTAATTTTCGCAAAAACTAAATGCCCTGATTCATGCTGCTTAACTATGCGGTAAGCCTTGCCATTGCCAAAGATACGCCTGGCGCTACGCCAACATTGTTGTATTATTATTTTGCAAAAGTTTTTATTTCTACTACACACTTTACTTTTCAACGCTTTTCAATCCAAAATTCCGGAACTGGCAAAACTGCCATTTTTCTACTTCTGTAATTTTACATTCCGCTGTAGCTATTCTATTCAGCAAATTTTCTCAATTTAACCATATACTTTTCTCCACTATTTGGTCGTTTGGTCCCTGTATTTTTCACAAAAAAACTATTCGTAAAATATTTATAATTAGTCTTGACTTTACGCTCGCGCGCGCGTATAATCTTTACTATATGAAGACATCCGATTACTACGTTCAGAGAAACAATAAAAATCTAGAAACGATTGAAAGGCTTTTAAACGAGGAACTCCCCGCATTCTGCTTTGATTATTTTGTGGCAATAGAGAGTCAGACTAGTTCCCTTACCAGGCTTAATTATGCTCACGACCTGAAGATATTTTTCTACTATATGCAGGAAAAGATTTTCCGCGGGAAAAAACAGGTGCGCGAGTTCACTCTTTCCGACCTTGAAACGGTTACAAATACCGATATAGAGTATTTTTTAGGCTTTTTGACCCATTATAAATACGGTGAACGTGAGCACTTCTGCAATGAACGCGCCAAGGCAAGAAAGCTTTCCTCCGTACGCGCCATGTTCAAGCATTTTTTCAATAAAGGGCTGATTTCCGTGGACAATTCCGCAAAAGTTGCCACTCCCAAGCTTCACGAAAAGCCGATTATAAGACTGGAGCAGAACGAAGTTTACAACATAATAAATACTGCTGAAAACGGCAACGGACTCTCCCCTCATCAGATGGCCTATCACGAAAAAAATAAGGTGCGCGACTGCGCTATTTTAATGCTTTTTCTCGGTACGGGCATACGTATAAGCGAGCTTGTCGGCCTAAACAATAAGGACATCAATTTTGACAACAACTCGTTCATCGTGACGCGAAAAGGCGGCAGCAAATCGATTTTATACTTCGATAATGACGTCGCGGCGGCTCTTATGCGCTATATTGACCAGAAAGAACAGCAACAAAAAGCCAGTCTTGACGATGCGGACGCCCTCTTCCTTTCAAACAAAAACCGCCGCATAACGGTACGCGCAGTAGAAAACATGGTTCAGAAATACGCAAAAATTGTGTCTCCGCTTAAAAAAATTTCGCCGCATAAACTCAGAAGCACTTACGGCACTCAGCTCTATAAGGCAACGGGCGACATATACATAGTTGCGGACATCCTCGGCCACAAAGATGTAAATACAACGCGTAAACACTACGCGGCAATCAGTGACGACAACCGCCGCTCCGTTGTCGGAAAAGTCAAACTCATAAAGCCCGAAGACGATTAAAATATGGAAAACATTGAAAAAGTATACGTAATTCAGCCAAGACTGGACGAAAACTGCCGCGTTCTGCACGAGGAGGCCGTAGCGCTTATTGAAAGCGCGGGCGCCGAATACTGCGGAACGACCTATCAGACGATAAAAAAAATCAATCCCGCCACCTATTTAGGTTCGGGCAAACTTGCACACATACGCGAACTTTTAAGCGGCCTTGACGATATAACAATACTGTTCAACGGCTCGCTTTCGCCGTCGCAGACGCTGAACATTTCGGCCGCACTGGACGACAGAAAGGTTATTGACCGCACAACGCTTATCCTCGACATATTTGCAAGCCGCGCCACCACAAGCGAGGGTAAAATTCAGGTTGAACTTGCCCAGCTCAAATATCTGTACCCTCGTCTGAAAGGCAAGGGTTCTGCCCTCTCCAGACTGGGCGGCGGCATAGGTTCGCGCGGTCCCGGCGAAACACAGCTTGAAACGGACAGAAGGCACATAAGAACACGCATCGACTACCTTGAAGAACGACTCAAGGAAACCGAAACGCGGCGCGAGCTCCAACTCAAAAGGCGCGAAAAACAGAATATCAAGACGATTGCGCTTGTGGGCTATACAAATACGGGCAAATCAACGCTGATGAACAGACTGACAGGCGCAGGCGTGCTGGAAAAAGACGCTCTGTTTGCCACTCTCGACCCGACTGCACGCAAAGTTACGATACGCGGCAAAGAATTCTTGCTTGTTGATACGGTAGGATTTTTGCAGGATCTGCCGCACGACCTTGTGGAGGCATTCAAATCTACACTTGAGAGTGCGCTCAACTGCGATTTAGCGCTGATTGTATGCGACGCGACCGGCGATTACGACATGCAGTTCAGAACCACTATGCAGACGCTCAACTCTCTCGGGTTTGACAGTCCTTACATCAAAGTACTGAACAAGAGCGAAAACCTTGAAGATACCACTCCCTTTGCAGACTTCGTATGCATTTCGGCAAAGTACGGAAACGGCCTTGACGCCCTGGAAGATGAAATCAGCCGCAAGTTCAGCGACAAATTTGCCGACTGCACGCTGGTAATTCCTTACAGCGAAATATCTTCCTATTCCCAGCTCAGCTCCTTCGTGACAGAAAAATCCAGAAAGTTTGACGAAAACGGACTGTGCGTTGACTGCACGATAGAAAAAATTTATCTGCCGCGCTTTATAAATTTTATAAAAAAAGAAAGCGAATGAAGATTGACAATTTAAAGGCGTTGCGGCAAAGCCGCAACGCCTTTTTGTGTATAAAGAAAAACCACTGGCTATGCCAGTGGATATTTATTCAGTTTAATTTACTTCGGTTATTATCCAGACCGACAATGCCGTCTATTTTAATCGTGGCAAACTCCTTTATGTCAAGGCATTTACCGCAGTTATCGCAAATTTTATTCGGGTCCAGGTCGCAGGTTTCGCACTCCATGCAACCTATGCACTCCCTGTCGTACAGCACGCACTGCTGACCGTGCGCAACTTTCTTTTCTTTCATCTTACAGCCTCCGCATATATTATACATAAAAAATTTCAAAATTCAAGCATTTTTCTATGAACGTTTGTTTGCAATTTTTAAAAGTATATGTTATACTGTAATCAGGAGATAAAATTATGAAAAACAACGAAAAATATCAGACAGTTTACAACTTCATCAAACAATACATAGAAGAAAACGGATTTTCGCCCACAGTACGCGAAATCTGCGCCAACTGCGGCATAAAGTCCACGGCCACAGCGTATCAGTACGTAAACCGTCTGAACGAGCAGGGGCTTATTAAAAAGGCGGGCAACAAAAAGCGTGCAGTTGCGCTCAGCCACACCGAGGACGAACACGGCGTATCCGTTCCGCTGATTGGTACCGTAGCCGCAGGTCAGCCCATCTTTGCCGAGGAGAATTACGAAGGCGTATACTCCCTGCCCAAGGAATTTTTCGGCTCCGACGAAATGTTCATGCTGACCGTCAAGGGCGATTCCATGATTAAAATCGGAATGCTGGACGGGGATAAAATAGTTGTAAAAAAGCAGTCCACGGCAGACAACGGCGACATTGTGGTTGCGCTTGTGGACGACAGCGCCACCGTAAAGCGTTTTTTCAAGCGTGACGGCAAATTCATTCTGCACCCCGAAAACGACGAGATGAGCGACTTTGTATTCGACAATGTGGCCGTCCTCGGCAAAGTTGTAGGCCTTATGCGCAATATCTGAATCTTATAAAAAGATTTTAAAAAGACTGCACAAATCAGTGCAGTCTTTTTTATTGCCGTTGAGCATAAATCAGATTGATTTGAGATATGCAACCTCTTCGGCGGAGAGCTTGCGAAACGCACCTCTTTCCAGGCCGCGGAGAGTGAGCTCGCCCACTTTTGTGCGCTTTAAAAGAATGACTTCCCTGCCTATCGCGGCAAACATCTTTCGTATTTCGCGGTTTTTGCCCTCGCGGAGAGTAAGCTCCACCTTGGTGTATTCCTTATTGGTCTCTATGATGTGCGCGCGGCACTTCTTGGTGACGTAACCGCCCTCTATCTCTATGCCGCTGCGTATGGGGTTGAGGTCGGCCTCGGTGAGTCTGCCCTCCACCTTTGCAACATAAGTTTTAGGCACTTCGTTGGAAGGGTGTGTGAGATGCTGTGCAAGTTCGCCGTCTGTTGTGAGTATGAGCAGTCCCTCGCTGTCATAGTCCAGTCTGCCGACGGGGTACACCCTGCCTACGCCGCTGCCGAGTATATCCATTACCGTCTTTCTTCCCTTATCGTCCGAAACGGTGCAGAGATAACCCTTGGGTTTATGCAAAATGTAGTATTCGTTCTTTTTGAGCGAAACGGGCTTGCCGTCCACCTTTATGCTGTCGGCCTCGCTTACGTCTGCGCCGAGGTCTGCGGGCTTGCCGTTTACGGTAACGCGGCCCTCTTCAACAAGTTTGTCGCACGCGCGTCTGCCTGCCACGCCGCACTGAGCAAGGAATTTATTTATTCTCATAGTATAAGCCTTTAAAATGTATTTTAGATTATACTATATAATTTTGCACCGAAAATCAAGCTATTTCCCGAATAAATTTTCAATTTGCCGCAAGCTGATTTATTTTCACAGCGTAAAGCCGACTTTTGCGGCGTACATTCATACCTTAAGACATCCGAGCGCCGTGCCACAAACTTATAAGTTTTGTCAACGCTGCACGGCACGCCGCCACACATGAACACCTTTTCAGGCGACAGAGCATAAAGCGCAAACTTTTCAAAACAACTGTCGAGAACGGACGCGCTGACGGCATACATATCGTATTCGTTAAGCAGGGCACACACTACCTCCATTCCGCCGCGCTCTGCGGAAGATACAAGGCACCTGCCCGCCTTTACCGTATAGCCCGTCTTTACGCCCGTGGCGCCCTCGTAGTTGTACAGCATTTTATTCTTGTTGGCGTAACTTCTGTATCTGCCGTGCCAGCTCTTTGTGCCTACAACCTCGCGGAAAAGATTATTCTGCATTGCCGCACAGGCAATCGTGCAAAGGTCACGGGCGGTTGTATAGTGTCCCTCCGCGGGCAAACCGTTGGGATTGAGAAAATGAGTGTTGTGCGCACACAGTTCGGCGGCGCGCGCATTCATTTTGTCTACAAAGCTCTCAACCGAACCGCTGTGCGTTATTGCAAGCGCAACGGCGGCATCGTTCCCGGAGCGAAGCATCAGCCCGTACAGCAGGTCGCGCACGTCTATCTCTTCGCCCGCCCTGAGATATATGCTCGACCCCTCCACGCCCGCCGCCTCGGCAGGAACGGAGATTATGCGGTCGGGGTCGCACTCCTCGCAGACAATGAGCGCCGTCATAATCTTCGTCGTGCTGGCCATAGGAAGATGGACATCGGCGTTGCGGCTATACAGCACGGTACGCGTCACGGGCTCCATGGCAACGCACGCGGAGGTCGCTCCGCTCGCCTCGGCAAAATGGGTATCGCCGATTAAAGCAAGGGTAAAGACGGCGACTGCCGCAACCAATACCGCCGCCCTCTTTATAAAGTCAACATTAAGGCGCTGCGCAAAGAAGAGCTTACGCATTGTCCGAAATGGTCTGGACAAGCTGACCCGTCTTGTCGATTATCGTCTCTATGGCGCTGTCCTCCATTTTAAGCAGTCTGCACCCCTTGCCGTCGTCGATAAGGAAGCCCTTGGGTTTTACCGTGACTACAGTACCGTTGCCGCCCGCTATTTTAAAGCCGTCCGTCTGCTTATACGTCTTTATGTCGCCGTATTCGCCGCCGCCGTGAAGATTTACAACGGTTACGGAGGAAAGCGGAATTACCTGCGTTCCGCTTACGGTAACTATCGGGTCGCCGACAACGGTATTTGCGTCAGCCACTTTTTCAAGGGTGCGCGGCGGCTGTTCAAAGGTATTTGTACGAGTTTTGTCTTTAATTCTCATTCAGTTTCTCCGTAAAAATCATAAAAAGTATTTTCAGTGCGGACACAAGATTGATTACGCTGACTGCCTTGGCGCAGTACTTTACATCGCCGTGTTCGTAATTGAAAACTATATAATTTTTCAGTTTACAAGCATATCCCCTGCGCGAAATATAGTGATACAGCGGCAGAGTGAACGCACTCTGAGCAAGCGACGCGTACGCGCCGGCCTCGCTCTCCAGCCCGAAGTCTGACAGCTGTATTATTTTGAACAGACAGAGATTATCAAAAAATACTTTGCCGTCTTTAAGAGCTGTTGCCGGGTTTACGTCGGCATCCTTGCCGTTTATCTTCATTTTGCCCTCTTCCGAATTTATATTCACCAATCGGAATACGCGGTAAAGACAGACGTTTACAGAGGCGTATTTAGCGCCGCTGTCCGCATATGCGTACACGCTGACGTAAACGGGCAACAAGCTGAAAAAGAACAGCGAAGTTATGCCGTAAACTATAAAATTTTCCACAAGAATATTATTTGTAACGCGGCGGGGTTTATGCGGCCAAACTGTATTTTGTAATCTGAGAGAAAAATTTTTTACGGTTTACAGAACGAAATCAAGGCTTCAGACGGCACAAGGCCACAACAGAATAAAAAAATACGGCGCTGTATGCGCCGTACTTATTACAAATTTATTTATCGTCCTTGATTTTAATGACGTCATCATCCTCTTCGAGGAAGTCGGGAATTTCATATCCGTCCTCAACCACAGGCTCCTTCTTTTCGGGTGCGGCCGATTTCTTGTTGATATTCTCCTCGTCCTCGTCGGGGTTGTACTCGTCCTTTTTGTATAGGTAGTTGGAATCTTCCTCGTCCTCGGAAAATGCCATGGAATTGAGTTCGGCTATCTGTGCCATCAGCTCGTCATAGTCGGGCAACTCGTCTATGGAATTGAGTTTGAACCGCTTTAAAAAGTTATCGGTGGTGGCATAAAGTATGGGCTTGCCGACCGTATCCTTTCTTCCGCAGGGATAAATCATTCCAAGGTCAAGCAGAGTATGTATTGCATAGTCGCAGCTGACCTGCCTTATATCTTCCAGCTCGGACTTGGTTATGGGCTGTTTGTAGGCAATTATCGCCGCACACTCCAGTATCGTGCGCGTGAATTCCTTTTCCTTTATGGGGGTTATTACGGCCTGCACCTGCTCCTTGTAAGCAGGGTTGGAGGCAAACTGGATTTTGCCGTTGAACACAAGTATGTAAATGCCGCAATCGCCGCTGTACTTTTCCTTGAGTTCGTCTATGCAAGCGTTCACTTCTTTCAGCGAACAGCCCACCTTTTCCACGATAAATTTTACAGGAACGGGTTCGCCGGAGGCAAAGACTATCGCCTCAATTATATTCGTCAAAGGTTTCACTTGAATCGTCCTTTAAATCCCACTCGGGATTGAGTTTTATGTCTATTTCGCCGAAAACCGTACTCTGCTCAACCATTATGTACTGATGCTTGAGCATTTCCAGCATAGCCTGAAAAGTTGTTATTACTTCGCTTCTTGAATAGGTTGTGAACAGGTCTTCAAATTTAATATTCCCGCGGCTGACAAGCGTATCCTTTATGAAGGATACCTTTTCCTCCACGGTGAAGGTGTCCATGGGAATTTCGCGCACATCATTCTTTTCGTGAGCAAGGCTCTCCGTTCTGAGCATCAGCTTGGCAAACGCCTCCAACAGAGCGCTCACGGTGAAATCTTTGTAAACTATTTTTACTTTACTGAATTCCTTATCCAGTCCCTTGTAATAAAAACCTACCGTTTCCAGCTCTTTGAGTTTGGGCGTCTCCTCTTTTATGAGTTCATACTCGCGCTGTTTCAGCTGCTCTATGAATGCCTGTTGCTCGGCCATAAGGTCGGCGTCCTCTTCCTCGGGCATGTCCACGGGCGGCAACATGCTCTTGGACTTTATGTAAATAATCTGCGCGGCTATCTGAAGATATTCGCTCTCCTTGTCCACATCGCGCGAGGGCTGCGTCTTCATGTATTCGATATAATCGAGAAACTGCTCCGTTACCTTGGATACAAACACATCCTCGATGTTTATCTGTGCAATGTTTATAAGGTGCAACAAAAGGTCAAGCGGCCCCTCAAAGTCGTCCAGCACGGTCGTGTAGTCGACGTCAGATTCAAAGTCGCTGTATTTCTTTGCTATGTTTTCCTTCATTTCGGCATTCTTTGCCGCAACGTCGTCGGAGACGCTTTCCGCTGAAGTCGCGGCATCAGCTGCGCCGTCGGTATCGGAAACAGCCGCAGTCTGTTCTGCCCTCTCCCCGATAATTTCGTCCGCGGCAGGAATATCCTCCGCAGCGTCAGAGCGGACGCCCTCCTCGGGGCGTTCCATCTCCTCCTCGGCAGACGCCAGAGGGTCTTTCAAATTGTCGGAATCACTCATAAAATTAACCCCCACAGCGCACGTATCGGCCAGCCGATAATGTTTGTTGCAAAGTACATTACATATCTTAAAATATCGAGCTTATAAAATATTTCCCAGTATCGTCCCGCTATGCCGCAGATAAAACTTTCAAGCACGAGCGCCATAAGTATATACTGCCCGTACCTGCCGAGAAACTGCCTTACTTTGTTCCACGGCTTTGTAAGAGATTCCACAACACGGAAACCGTCAAGCGGAAAGAGCGGCAGAAGATTGAATACCGCTATACTGAGATTGTAACTGAATACGAGAAGAAGAAAATACTTTAAAAAGTATGTTCCGTAATTGCTGCCCAGTCTCAGACTTAAAAGATAGAGCGGATAGAATGCAAAAGCGAGAATATAGTTGGTTACTACTCCCGCAACGGCCGTGGTAAACAGACCGACTTTATACTTTTTAAAGTTGGCCGGGTTTATAGGCACGGGTCGCGCCCAGCCGAATCCGACAAGCGCGCACATCACAAATCCCACGGGATCGAAATGCTTTACGGGATTGAGTGTAAGTCTGCCGTTTATTTTCGGCGTAGGGTCGCCGTTTGCATATGCCACCGCCGCGTGCGCAAATTCGTGCGGAACAAGCACAAATAAAAGCGCCAACACGGAGGCAACGTAATATAAAATGGTTTCTATCATCTTTATTTGAGCGAATCGGGCATGACGTCGTTGCGGACAAGGTCCTCATACGTCTGCGGCTTTATGATATATTCCGCCTTGCCGTCTTTTACAAGAACTGCGGGCGGTATGAAATTTCTGTTATAGTTGCTAGCCATGGAGTAGTTATACGCACCCGTTGAAAGCACGGCAACAATGTCGCCCCTCTTCGCTTGCGGCAGGGGTACGTCTACCGCGATTATGTCGCCGCTTTCGCAGCACTTTCCGGCGATGGTCACCTTTTCCGTGCAGGCTTCGTTTGCGCGATTGGCAAGAAGAACGGTATACTTGGACTGATAGAGCGCATACCTGGGATTATCGAACATGCCGCCGTCTATGGCCACATATTTTTTAACGCCGGGGATATCCTTTACGGCACCCACGGTATACAGCGTCACGCCCGCCTCGCCTACTATCGAACGGCCAGGCTCTATCACAAGGAAGGGGCGCGCTATGCCTGACTGCTCGCTCTTCTTTTTTACGGCCTCGATGAGCGCAGTCAGATATTCTGCATATCCCGCAACGCTTATCTTCGCGTCTTCATCGGTATACCATATGCCGAACCCGCCGCCTATATTCAGAAGGTCGGCCTCGAACCCCGTATCCTTTTTTATGCGCGCGATAAAGTCCATTGCCTTATCCGCCGCAAGCACGAAAGACTGCTTTTCAAATATCTGGGAGCCGATATGGCAATGATAGCCCCTCAGCTTTAAATTTTTCTTTTCAAGCACGTGCGCCGTCATTTTTTCGGCAGTGCCGTCCGATATGGAAAAGCCGAACTTGCTGTCCGTGCGCGCAGTCTGCACGAAGGCGTGCGTGTGCGCCTCCACGCCGGGATTTATGCGGATAATAACATCCTGCTTTCTGCCGTATTTTGCGCAGAGGTCGTCAAGCATATCGGCCTCGTCCATCGCGTCGAGCACTATTGTACCCACGCCTGACTCTACGGCAAATTCAAGCTCCCGCGGCAGTTTGTTATTGCCGTGCATGAAGATTTTTTCGGCAGGAAAACCTGCTTTGAGCGCAGTATACAACTCTCCGCCGGAAACAACGTCCACACCTATTTTCTCCTGCTCTGCAATTTTATATACCGCCATGCAGGAAAAAGCCTTTGAAGCGTACAGCACAAGGCCGTTCCCGTCGTATTCTTTCGCTATCGTGTCGCGGTAAATACTCATCATATCGCGGATGTATTTTTCGTCAAATACATATAATGGAGTTCCGAATTGTTTTGCAAGGTCAACCGCGTCGCAGCCGCCTATTTCAAGATGGCCCTGCGCGTTGATTTTTAATGTTTCTCTTTGGTTCATATTAAACCCGCCGAATAAAAATATATATTTTTATTTTACCAAAATAAGGCTAAATAGTCAAATAAAAGTTCGGTTATAATTTTGTGAGCAAACAATACGGCAGATTTCACCCAAAAAACTTTTATTTTCGGCTGCTAAACCATATAGAACATAAAATAAGCCGCCCGCACGCGGGCAGCTTATCTTGCCGTAAATTCACAGACTCCATCCGTCGGCTACGCGGCGCAACCTGTCTCCGAACGATGCTTTTTTTACATCTTCCGCAGACACAACGTCCACCGATTTATATAAAACGCCGTCGCGGTAAACATCTATCCTGCCTACTACCTGACCCTTTGCAACCGGCGCCTTTACCTTTCCGTCAATGACGTCAAACGTCACCTTTCTGTCGTCATTTTTTGCGCTGAACAGATAGCAGTTTTCCTTGGGTCTTACAGCATAACTCTCCTTCCTGCCGTCAGAAATCACAAAGTCATCGCTCAACGTGACCGTTTTGTCAAGAATAATCTTGTTCTTATAGTTTGCAAAACCGTAATCAAACATATTCGACGCGCTCTTAAAGCGATGTTCGCTGGTATCCGCGCCCAGCACGGCTGAAACAAGCCTTAAATTCTCACGCTCCGCAGTCACCGCAAGGCAGAAACCGGCCTCGTTTGTAAAACCCGTCTTGCCACCGTCACAACCGTTATAACGCCTTATCAGCTTGTTAGTATTCGTCATGGACGTCGTATGCCCGTTTCCGTGCACAAAGTCTTCCAGCCATATTTTACTGAAACTAAAGTACTCCTCGTGCTTTATAAGGTTGGCAAACATTGTCGCAACGTCGGCCGCGCATGAATACTGGGGGTCGCGGGGAAGTCCCGTACAGTTGGCAAAAAGCGTATCCTTAAGTCCAAGCTCTCCCGCTTTTTTATTCATGTCTGCCACAAACTGCTCTTCGCTGCCAGAAACTTTTTCGGCAACGGCAACGCAGCTGTCGTTTGCGGAACATACAACTATGCTCTTTATAAGGTCGCTCAAAGGATATTTGTAGCCCGCTTCAAGAAATACCTGCGAACCACCCATTCCCGCCGCATTTTCGCTTATATACACCTCATCGTCAAGTGAAAGATGTCCGCTTTCAACGGCGTCCAGGCAGAGCGTAAGCGTCATTACCTTGCAGACGCTGGCAATCGGCATACGCTTTCTTTCGTTGAGTTTATA
>DVMA01000061.1 GCA_018715195.1 Candidatus Coproplasma excrementavium
AGCCCGAACATTCTTTTTATGACAAAGAAGTTCAAGCTATTAAGAGTTGGTGCGGATAACAGGAGTTGAACCTGCACGGTCGCCCACAGGAACCTGAAACCTGCGCGTCTGCCAATTCCGCCATATCCGCAAAACATTAAATATTATAATAAACCGTGCGAAACTTGTCAAGCTAATTATATGGTTTTAATTTTAAATTAACGCAGTATTTGCAGAGCGGAGGAGAAGAAGTCCGCCGATAAATTAACTGATGTTTGTTTTTAACTGTTTTTTAAATTTCATAACAAATTTAACTTGTTTTATTTTTTTGCCTTTCTGCACTTGCCTACAGCGTTTCTATTTGATAAAATTTAATCGATAAAAAAATTACGATATAAATTTCTTATATCCGTACAAAATTATCAAGAGGAGATAATCATGGAATTCAAATTCACCTACGACATCTGCGACAGCGTTGAAAAACTTGAAGCGCAGATAAAAAGAGTAAGAGAAGCGCAGAAAATCTTTTCGACCTACACACAGGAGCAGGTAGACAAAATTTTCCTTGCCTGCGCAATCGCAGCAAATAAGGCAAGAATTCCCCTTGCGAAACTCGCCGTTGAAGAAACCGGCATGGGCGTGGTTGAAGATAAGGTTATAAAAAACAACTACGCGGCCGAATACATCTATAATAAATACAAGTTCACAAAGACCTGCGGAGTTATAGAAGAGGATAAGGCTTACGGCTTTAAAAAGATTGCAGAGCCCATCGGCCTCATTTCTGCCGTAATACCAACCACCAACCCCACGTCCACGGCAATATTCAAGACGCTTATCTGCCTTAAAACGCGCAACGGCGTTATAATAAGCCCCCATCCCCGCGCAAAGAAGAGCACGATAGCCGCCGCAAAGGTTGTATACGAAGCGGCAGTAGAGGCAGGCGCACCCGAAGGCATTATCGGCTGGATAGACGTACCCTCGCTTGAAATGACCAATCTCCTCATGACCGAATCTGATACCATTCTCGCAACGGGCGGTCCCGGCATGGTTAAGGCGGCATATTCAAGCGGCAAACCTGCACTCGGCGTAGGCGCGGGCAACACTCCCGCAATCATAGACGAGTCGGCCGACATTCTTCTTGCAGTCAGCTCGATAATTCACTCCAAGACGTTCGACAACGGCATGATATGCGCTTCCGAACAGTCTGTAATAGTTTCCGATAAAATTTACGACAAGGTTAAAAAGGAATTTGCTTACCGCGGCTGCTATTTCCTCAAAGAGGGAGAGATTGACAAGGTAAGAAAGACCATAATAATAAACGGCGCGCTCAACGCAAAGATAGTAGGACAGAGCGCATATAAAATTGCCGAACTTGCAGGCGTAAAAGTTCCCGAAAGCACAAAGGTGCTCATCGGCGAAGTTGAATCTGTGGACATCTCCGAAGAGTTCGCTCACGAAAAGCTTTCGCCCGTGCTTGCAATGTACCGTGCAGCCGACTTCGACGACGCCCTCAATAAGGCTGAGAGACTGATTGCCGACGGCGGTTTTGGTCATACGTCTTCCATATACATCAACGAGCACACAGCAAAAGATAAGCTTGATAAATTCTGCGCAAGAATGAAGACCTGCCGCGTACTTGTAAATACTCCTTCATCGCACGGCGGCATAGGCGACCTTTACAACTTCAAACTTACGCCTTCGCTCACGCTCGGTTGCGGCACGTGGGGCGGCAACTCTGTATCCGAAAACGTCGGCGTAAAACATCTTCTCAACATCAAATCGGTCGCCGAAAGGAGGGAAAATATGCTTTGGTTCAGAGCTCCGCAGAAGGTATACATCAAAAAGGGCTGCCTGCCCGTTGCTCTCGACGAGCTCAAAACCGTAATGGGCAAAAAGAAGGCGTTCATAGTAACCGACAGTTTCCTCTACAAGAGCGGCTTTACCAAGTGCATAACCGACAAGCTTGACGAAATGGGCATCGCTCACGACACGTTCTTCAACGTTGCTCCCGATCCTACGCTCGCCTGCGCACTCGAAGGCGTTGCACAGATGCGTAACTTCGAGCCCGACACGATTATAGCTCTCGGCGGCGGCAGCGCAATGGACGCAGGCAAGATTATGTGGGTGCTTTACGAACATCCCGAAGCAGACTTCCTCGATATGGCAATGCGCTTTATCGATATCCGCAAGAGGGTATATACCTTCCCCAAGATGGGCGAAAAAGCATACTTTATCGCCATTCCCACCTCGGCAGGTACAGGTTCGGAAGTTACGCCCTTCGCCGTTATCACCGATGAAAAGACGGGCGTTAAATATCCCCTTGCAGACTACGAACTCATGCCCAATATGGCAATTGTCGATACCGATATGCATATGACCGCACCCAAGGGTCTCACCGCTGCATCGGGCATAGACGCCGTAACGCATGCGCTCGAAGCATACGCCTCCGTAATGGCAACCGACTACACCGACGGCCTTGCAATTCAGGCGCTCAAAGTCATATTCAAATATCTGCCCCGCGCATACGAGAACGGTCAGACGGACGTGGAGGCAAGAGAGAAGATGGCCAACGCCGCAACCATGGCAGGTATGGCCTTCGCCAACGCATTCCTCGGCGTATGCCACTCCATGGCGCATAAACTCGGCGCGTTCCATCACCTGCCTCACGGCATAGCCAACGCGCTCATGATAGATGAAGTGCTGCGCTTCAACTCCGCTGAAGCTCCCGCTAAAATGGGTACTTTCAGCCAGTACGACCATCCCAAGACGCTCCGCAGATATGCAGAGGTTGCAGAAAGCCTCGGCCTCGGCGGCAAGAACGATAAGGAAAAACTTGAAAACCTTATCAAGGCAATAGACGACCTCAAGGCAAAGATAGGCATCAAAAAGACCATAAAAGATTACGGCATAGACGAAAAAGATTTCCTTGACAGACTGGACGCAATGACCGAACAGGCATTCGACGACCAGTGCACAGGCGCAAATCCCCGCTACCCGCTGATGAGCGAGATAAAGCAGATGTATCTCAATGCCTACTATGGTAAATAATAAGGAGGAAAAAGATAATGTCAGACGAAAAAATTGTGGTTGAAAAGCCCGGAAAAAAGATATTCAGAGAGGGCGATAAGCTCATAAAACTCTTTGACGAAGGCTACTCCAAGGCTGATATCCTCAACGAAGCGCTCAACCAGGCGCGCGTTGAGGAAACCGACCTCAACATACCCAAAATTCAGGCTGTATCCGTTGTGGACGGTTGCTGGTCGATTACTATGGACTTCATAGAGGGACCCACGCTTGAACAGCTGATGAATGAGCACCCCGAAAAGATGGATGAATACCTTGAAATGTTTGTTGACATTCAGCTCAACGTACATTCCAAGCGCGTGCCCCTTCTGAATATGCTCATTGAAAAAATGAACCGTAAGATAAGCGCGGCTGACCTTGACGCAACCACGCGCTATGAACTTCATACCCGTCTCAACGGCATGAAAAAGCACATAAAGCTCTGCCACGGCGACTTCAACCCCAGCAACATAATAATCGCGAAGGACGGAACGCCTTACATAATCGACTGGGCGCACGCCACCCAGGGCAATGCGGCGGCAGACGTTGCGCGCACATATCTGCTTTTCTATATTCAGGGCAAAAAGGAACTTGCAGAAAAGTATCTCAAGCTCTTCTGCAAGAAGGCTGATACCGCAATCCAGTACGTTCAGAAGTGGATACCCATCGTTGCGGCTTCCCGCCTTGTAAAGGCTCCCGAGGACGAAAAGGCCTTCCTTATGCGCTGGATAGACGTTGTTGATTATGAATAATTATGCATAAAAAATAAATTTTTATAAGGCTTGCCCAAAAAGCAAGCCTTATTTTGTTGTTATTGCGATAACAGTGTGCTATAATAGTCAGTATAATGAACGATTACATATGTTTTGCCGCAATTGAATTTACTGACGACCCGAATGTTGCGGGGCATACATACTGGTATGCTTGCGATCTGGAGGGAATTGAACGCGGAGATGAGGTGCTCGCGCCGCTCGGAAGACATAACCGCCTGCAAAAAGGCATTGTAAGGCAGGTACGTATGTCGAAAGACTATGAAGCGCCGTACCCCGTTTATTTAATAAAATATATAAAAGACATAGTAAAAAAACGTGAGGGAGCAACAATGATGTACAAAATTATTGACAGGCAGGAGCTTAATCCCACGGTAACAATGATGGATATTTATGCGCCGCTTGTTACCCGCAAGGCAGAACCGGGACAGTTTGTCATTCTGCGCGTGGACGAAGACGGCGAACGAATTCCGCTCACCGTGGCAGGCTATAACAGAAAGGCGGGCACGGTGAAAATAATTTTCCAGATAGTAGGAGCAACTACCGCAAAACTCAATGAAAAAAAAGTCGGCGAGTGTCTTTCCGACTTCTGCGGACCTCTGGGATGTCCCACCGAAACGGAAGGGCTTAAAAAAGTCTGCATAGTAGGCGGCGGCGTGGGCTGTGCAATAGCTCTGCCCGTTGCACAGAAACTGCACGAACTCGGCTGCGAAGTACACTCCGTCATAGGTTTCAGAAACAAGGACCTCGTCATTCTGGAACAGCAGTTTGCCGAATGTTCTGATAAACTCACCGTAATGACGGACGACGGCAGTTACAAAAACAAGGGTACGGTTACCGTGCCTCTGAAAGCCGCGCTGGAAAGCGGAGAAAATTACGACAGAATAATCACAATTGGACCGCTCGTCATGATGAAATTCGTTGTGGCAACGGCAAAGCCTTACGGCGTGCCCGTCACCGTGTCAATGAACCCCATAATGATAGACGGCACCGGTATGTGCGGCGGTTGCAGGCTGACCGTGGGCGGCAAGACAAAGTTTGCCTGCGTGGACGGCCCCGACTTCGACGGATACGAAGTTGATTTTGACGAGGCGATGGAACGCTCGCGCATGTACTGCGATTTTGAGGCGCACGAGAGAGAGCTGACGTGCAACCTCTTCAAAAAGGAGGTAAAATAAATGGCCATAAAACCTTATAAGCACGAAATGCCCGTGCAGAACGCAAAAGTGCGCGCACACAATTTTGAAGAAGTTGCGCTCGGCTACGACGAGGCTACTGCCGTTGCCGAGGCTCAGAGATGCCTTAACTGCAAAAACAAACCGTGTGTAAACGGTTGCCCCGTGAACATCGACATACCTTCTTTCATAACCAAAGTAAAGGAGGGGCAGTTTGAAGAGGCGTATAAAATAATCACAAAGAGCTCTTCTCTGCCCGCTGTATGCGGCAGAGTGTGCCCGCAGGAAACCCAGTGCGAAAGCAAGTGCACTCTCGGCATAAAATTTCAGCCGGTCGGCATAGGCAGGCTTGAACGCTTTGTAGCCGATTATCACAATAAAAATTTCAAAGGCATTCTGTCCGTCCCCGTATCCAACGGTCACAAAGTCGCCGTCATAGGTTCAGGTCCCTCGGGTCTCACCTGCGCGGGCGACCTTGCCAAAAAAGGTTACAGAGTTACCGTGTTCGAAGCTCTTCACCTTGCGGGAGGAGTGCTCGTATACGGCATCCCCGAATTCAGACTGCCCAAAGATATTGTTCAGAAGGAAGTAGAGTCGCTGAAAGCATACGGCGTGGAGATTGATACTAACGTTGTAATCGGCAAGACGATGACCATAGAGGAGCTGTTCGATATGGGTTACGAGGCCGTATTCATAGGCTCCGGGGCGGGGCTGCCCAGATTTATGGGAATACCCGGCGAAAGCCTTAAAGGCGTATACTCGGCAAACGAATTCCTCACGCGAAGCAACCTCATGAAGGCGTACAAAAAAGATGCACAGACTCCCATAATGCACGCCAAAAAGGTCGTGGTTGTCGGCGGCGGCAACGTTGCCATGGACGCTGCACGCACGGCTCTCAGACTTGGCGCGGAGAGCGTACATATAGTTTACCGCCGTTCCATGGAGGAAATTCCCGCCCGCCGCGAGGAAGTGGAACACGCTCAGGAAGAAGGAATAGTATTCGACATACTGCGCAACCCCGTGGAAATTATCGGCTACCATAACCCCGAAGACAAGCGCGACCCGCTCAACGGATTTGTTGCAGGCATACGCGTAATAAAATGCGAGCTAGGCGAACCCGACGAGCAGGGCAGACGCCGCCCAGTAGAAGTTGCGGGCAGTGAATACGTAATGGAGACGGATTGCGTAATTATGGCGATTGGCACAAGTCCCAATCCGCTGATTAAAAACACAACGGCAGGACTGGACGTAAACCGCCGCGGCGGCATAATCGTTGACGAGCAGACGGGCAGAACCAGTCTGCCCGGAGTGTATGCAGGCGGCGATGCGGTAACGGGCGCAGCAACGGTAATACTTGCAATGGGCGCGGGCAAAACTGCCGCAAAGGCCATTGACGAATATATTTCGGGGAAAAGCACAAAATAACGTCCGTACAGAAAGGAGAACTATATGCAGATACAGCAGGTATTTTCCACGGCAGAAGAAATAGCAGTCTATAAGGACGGAGAGAGCGAAATTTATAAAAACGGTTCGCAGCAGTTCGAACAGATTTCCGCCAGGTGGGACGCCATGCTGGAAGGCAGTCTTGCAATGCCCGCCTTCGGCGTAAGCCTTGACGAATACACCTCTAAGGCAATGAAAAAGGGAGTATGGTTGGAATTCTGTTTTGCAAGTCAGCAGACGGTGGACGAAATGCCGTTTGAAAAGCTGCTGGTGGAGGTAAAACCCGAATACGGCGGATTCAACGTAAACAGATACAACTGCGGCTCAGGCTATGCAGGCAGGTGCTACTACATCGACCTGCACGGAAAGACAATGGAAGAGATGTACAATTTTCTCGTAAAGTAACAAAAACAGCTAAAACAACAAAAAACAGCTCCGCGAAATCGTGGAGCTGTTACTTTTACAAAGTACTATGCGTGATATAAAAGCCTTATTTTACGCTGTTTTTATAAGCTTCGATGGCCTTTGAAAGCTGATCGGGGCAAGATGTGCCGTTACGGCACTGAACGCCCTTTAAAATATCGTGAACTTCGTCTATGTTTCTGCCTTCGCAGAGGCGGGCCACACCCTGTGTGTTGCCGCGGCAACCGCCTTTGAATTCAACTTTTTTAAGCACATTGTTTTCGTCCACGTCTATGGAAATCATAGTGGAACAGGTGCCGCTGGTCTTGTAATTGAACATGAATCAGTCTGAAAGGTTTTCGTATATTGCAGAATATACGTCGGAAGCCTTTTCCTCCCATTTTTTATAAATTTTGTTGGCCGTCTTTCTGTCGGGAACTACAAATTTCAGCTCCAAAATAGGCTGTACGGGCGCAAGAATTTTAAGATATACGGTGTAGGTACCGTCCTTGTTCTGGTAGTAATCTGAACGACATTCCTGCCTGGTACGATAATGCGAGCTGTTCTTTTTTACGAACTGCGAAATTTCTTCCCGAACGCTTTTTGGTATCTTTATGTAGAAATTGGCAAGCGTTTCGCGGCCGTCTGGCGTAATCGTGTAAAGCGTATCTTCATCCTCGTTGACAACACAGATAAAATTATCGTCCAGAAGCTTATGAATGACGTTGACGCAGTCCATGTAGCCCATCCAGTCGTTGGAGGAAGAGCACATGTCCACGATGGTGCGCTCCGAAATGGCGCTCTCCATCTTGTCAAAGACAAAAAGTATTATCAGTTTGTTTATAGACGTTTCACCTGTATTCAACATAATTATGCAAATTAACCTGATTTTCGCGAAAAGTGATATCATTATACATAATTTATAATTTAAAAGCAACTATTTACTCAAAAATAATTTAATTTTAAAAAGTTTGTGGTATAATCAAATCAGTAAAGCAAATTTTTAACGCGGGTGAAGTAAATTATGGACAATACCAAAGCAGAAGTACTCGATTTCATTGAAAAATGCGAACAACTCAGAAAGAGCAAGTTCATCATGGCCACTACGCGCATAAAGGACGTGCTTAAAAGCATTGTCAACAGCGCCGCACTCTATGAAGTGTTCCATGCCGTAACCAATAATTTTGACTACATTTCGGCCAAGCGCAAGTACCTTGTGACCTTGCACGAGGGCCTTCTGAACAAGAGCCGCATGGCCCTTCCCGATTCGCCCGCCGATAAACTTGCCTTTATTTTCTGTCTGCTTGTGGAGTTTGACCACGATACCATAAACTTCAACGAATTTCTTCAGCAGTTCTTCCCCGAGGACGGCAGCTATTATTCCAGTTTTCACACCTTCTGCGATAAAGTTATCGTAGATTTTGAACGAACCATTATAGACCTTTTCAGGGATGAGCTGGAGGGCGTAAAGACGGAGGCACAGGCGGACGCAGGGCAAAGGACGGCGTCCAACCCCGCCGTAGCCGAAAAGCTTTCCGCGGTGGCAATGCTCATCGCGCGGGAAAAGAACCTCATCGCCTGCTCGGCAATGACCCAGGGCGACAAGCAGGACGGCATTTCAATGCTTGAAGAGCTTGACAGCGCCATCCGCGAGGGCCGCGCCAACGCAGTCGACGCAATTTTACGCGGTTATGAATATTACTCTGCCTGTCATAATAACTTCTCGCAGCTTATAAATTTATTAA
>DVMA01000062.1 GCA_018715195.1 Candidatus Coproplasma excrementavium
CGCGGCCCTCTTGCAATTTTAATGCGGCAATTGCAGCATTCAGTTTACATTTACAGTTTCTAATACTTCGTGACGGGAATTTGTAAAGCTGACTGTAATTTTTCCGTCTTTGCACTCTATAGCTGTACCGGTAAAGGCAGCGGGGTCAACGCCTTCGCCTTCGAAGCGGTAGTCGCTCCTCAGCGACCCGCGCACAACGGGGTAATCCGTCTTTGTTTCCGTGCCTGCCTCGGCATAGTCCAGCTTGTGCGAATGTCCGCTTATGCAAAGGTCAAACTTGCCGTCTGTCGCTTCATTCAGCGCGGCCGTCCATTCGGGAAATCTCTTGTAATCTGCAAGAGGGAACGCCATATGCGCAAGCAGGAAATGGTACTCACAGCCCTCGCCGAAATCGTCAAGTCCTTCAAGCCAGGAAATCTGTTCGCGGCGGACAAGTTCAAAGTTCGCCGCAGGACGAATGAAAAAGTTATCGTCAGTCATATCGTTGTTTGTGTCCAGCACCATAAAGTAGGCGCCGCCCAACTTCAGAGTATAGTAAAAATTACCGTCCTTGCTCGCCACATACTCGGGCAATTCATCGGCATACCTGCCGTTACATTCGTGGTTGCCGCGCGTAAATATCACGGGCCGCGTACCCTCGGTTATTATTCCCGCAAGTTTGTAGATAAACGAAATCTGCCAGAAGGAAGTTACATCGTTTATGATGTCGCCGTTGAGAATGAGTATGTCCAGTTTATCGCCAAAGTATCTGCCCGCATTACCGGCTCCGCGAAATGTTTCGTGACTGTCGCTTATATTGTAAATCTGCAGACCGTCAGAGGGGTCCACGGGACGGAAGGAATATTCCCGCGTGTGTTCGCCGCCGCGTATTGCAAAGTAGGCCGCCTCGGAATAGACAGGTACGGAATGCAGAGCATACCCTCCCGCAAGGTCAAGTTCACTCATCGGAACGCTCACTTTATGAAGGGTAGAGATTCTGTTCTGCCCGCCGACTTCGTCATAATATGTCTTTCCGTTAACCGTGACATAGCCTGTTGATTTCGTGGAGGTGGACCAGGCTATCTGATACTCGTCTTCGACGGCAAAAACAACTCCTTCGGAAGTAAAGCGGAAAAAAGTCAGTCTGAAAACGCCGAATACGCAGACAAAAAATATTGCAACGCTGAGAGATATTACACTTACGCGCTTCCACAATTTGCTAAGTCTGGGATATAAGAGTATAAGGAATAAAAATACGCCGACAATCGCCGCTACCGCAAAAACAGGAAGTCCGGTTATGAGAAGGTAGGTAAGTTTTGAAAGCACATAGGCCGCAAACAGAAAATGACCTATTGCCATTATAACTGCCGCACAGATTACTATAACGCTGATACGCGCATTTCTGAATTTTTTCAGATTGAGTACAGAAAAGACGAGCGGGAGCAAAGCAAAGAAAGTAAGAATAAATGGCAGCCCGACAAATGTATGGAACATATCTTCAAAAATAAATATGCCCGTAACAAAAAATTCAAAGGCATACAGCGCGGCAAGAGTGACGCTGCTTATGTAAAGTTTGCTTTCCCTGGTCATAAGTTTTTCCTCTTATAAGGTAGAAAATATAGTTGTCATATAAGAATATTACAGTGCAATCACAGAGAATTTTATCACAAGAGCGCGGAAATTGTCAAACTTATACGGCGGATTGGCGCAAAGCAGCCTTTCTGACGACCGCGTAAAAAAATAAGTAAAAAATACTGGAATTTTTACTGTATTAAAGCCGAAAAATGTTTGACAATGAGAATAGTTTAACATATAATATCAAAGTAATCGTTCGCAGGAGGTTGTAACGTTACAAAAACTGCAATTGCTGCTATGGCTCAGCAGGTAGAGCACGTCCTTGGTAAGGACGAGGTCACCAGTTCGAATCTGGTTAGCAGCTCCATTAAAAGAGGGTACACCTTAAACGGTGCGCCCTCTTTTTTCACACTGCCAACCAGCAAACGAAATATGGACGCAATTGCACCTTCGGCGAACAATTGCTATTCCGTCGCTGCGCTCCTTACGAATCTGGCTTCAGCTCCATTAAAAGAGGGTACACCTTAAACGGTGCGCCCTCTTTTTTCACTTCGCATGCTGAACCATAACAGTATAAAACAGCCGCGGCGGCGCACAAGTGCGTCGCCGCGGCCTTTTATTTATGCCTTGGCATAATCTTCAATGAATTTTTTCAGACATCTGCACGGCTTGCCGTCGGCATCATAACCTGTGTCACCGCAGATTTTACAGCTGTAATGCGGCTTGAAATCTTCCTTATCTATTCCGAGTGTCGCAAGCCTTGAATCAGCCTGCTGCTGTGTGCTTTCTATCTGCTCTGATATGGCCTTGTCGCTGCCGTCGGCACGGCTCTCCGCAAATGCCAGTTTTATGTTCAGCGAATTTAACTGCTTGTAAAGTTTTCCGTACTCATCGTCAGCAAGGGCGCGTTCCAAAGTCTTTTCCGCTCTGTCCTCGGCAATCTGCCTCAGCGTTGCGTAGTGGCGTTCTATTACCGAGCGGTCAACCGTCTTTTCGCCGCGCGAAGTGGGAGTGTGAACGGTATTTTCAATCTTATCGGGCGTAAACGTGCCTTCAGCCTTCCACGACGAGAGCACGCCGTTCATATAGGCAATCGGGTTATTCTTGCCTGCGGAAAGCTCGGCAGCTTTAAGTATCATTTCGTCTGAAAAGTCCCACGCTCTCCAGCGCATAAGGAACTCTCTGTCAGAGGGAATAATCCGCCTGGTAAGTCCGCACTTTTCCAGCGTCTTTTTGATAAACTCTTCCTCGACGTTGAGCATTTCGATGTATGACGTTACAGATTTTTCCTCTATAATACCCTTTTCATAGAGAGCTTTTATAAATTCGTCCATCTGCTCGAAAGACTTTTTCCCGTGCATAAAGCAGTAGGAGGCCAGTTTTTTCAGCGTAGACAGCTCATAGCCCATATCGCACCACACCGTCATAAAGTTTTCGATATACGGTGCGGCATTCTGCATGTATACGCCCAGCGACCTGGCAATTTCAATAGTCGCAGCGTGAACGGAGTTCTTGTTTCTGCAATAGAATTCAATCTCTTTGACGTCAAACTTTTTACTGCGGTACAGCTCTTCAACGGCCTCGTCAATGCGTTCAACCGTCTTTGCCTTGAAAAATTTAGCAGCCGCAACGATTGCATCGTCGGAAAAGCCCATCTCGGCAGTCCATTTTTTATAAAGCTTATCGTCCTCAATGCCCGGTCTGCGCGAAATGCCCGCCGCGGTGAAAATTCTAAGCAGCGAGGGAGTGGAAGAGGTGAACTGCGAAAGTTTTTCGTCCACTTTTCTCGCGGTAGTAGCTCCCTCCGCAGCAAAGCTTTTGGCAACCTTTTTTATGTACTGAACGCGTATGTCGTCGCCCTTTATGCTTACGCAATAATTAACTATCATCAGAAGGGCGCTCTGTTCAAAGCTGTATTCTTCCATAAGGTAGAAGTATTCGCGGTACTCGTTGGGCGAAATCATGCGCCCCTTTATTATTGCCTGCACGTTGCGGGCAAAGTCGGCGTACTTTTCAGGCTTGTATTTTTTAGGCGTCCCACTTACGTTTTCGGCATCCAGATAAATTACTTCGAAAGGAGTACCTGCCGTAATTTTAACGAGTTCAAACTCGTCAAGATACTCAAAACAGCTTATGGCTTGTTCAGCAGATATCGAAAGGGCGGCCGCAAGGTCGTCTATGGTGAATGCCGTGCCGCTCTGACTGATGTAGAGTCCGTAAAGATATACTTTGACAGCCAAGGGGTCAAGCACGGGCATATATTTTGTTATGAATTTGTTTTCTACGCCTGTAAAGGACTTGCGTGCAAGTTCGGGCGAAAGCGAGATGA
Source organism: Candidatus Coproplasma excrementavium (assembly GCA_018715195.1). GTDB lineage: Bacteria > Bacillota > Clostridia > Christensenellales > Borkfalkiaceae > Coproplasma > Coproplasma excrementavium. Next base: position 3,884 of record DVMA01000062.1, read on the forward strand.
AAGCCATATTGCAAAAACCTGTTTCAACGCTTGATTTATTTGCTTAAAAGGAATATAATTGATACAAATTGAGCATATTGCGGCGCAGCGGCAATGCAAGCCGACTGAATGTCCGCAACATAATTTCAGCTGCCGACAAAGGCTCGGCAAGGCGCTGAATGTAATTTGAATTATAACTTAAACGCGCCGAAAAAGCAACCGTTTAAAAAGCCAAAAAGCGGGCGTGCTTGCGGCGGCACGGAAGAATATGAGGATAGCACACACATCAGACTGGCACATAGGCAAAAAACTTATGAACAGGGACAGAGGCGAGGAATTCAAAGCCGTCCTGGACGAAATAGCCGAAATCTGCAAAAATGAAAAGGCAGACCTTCTGCTTGTCGCGGGCGACGTGTTCGATACGTATACGCCGTCTGCCGAGGCTGAAGAAATTTTTTATTCGTCCGTAAAGAACATCGCCCGGAACTGCGCCGTCCTTATAATAAGCGGCAACCACGACGACTATGTGAGACTGACTGCGGCGCAGGCACTTTCTGAAGAGCTGAACATATACACGGTGGGAAACAACTTAAAGCCGCTCGACTGCAAAAAGCGCGGAAACTGCTACCCCGTGGAATCTGACGGCGGCTACGCGATATTTGAAAACGCCGCAGGGGAGCAGGTATATATAAATATGTTGCCCTATCCAAACGAGGCGCGCTTTAAGGAGGGCAAATCTGACGAAAGTTTTGCCGATAAAATGAAGCGCTGGATAGATTACGGCGAACGCGGCAGAAAAAAGGGTATTCCCTCGGTATTTTTATCGCACATATTTGCCGCAGGCGGCAAGGCGGGCGACAGCGAAAGGGAAATTGACCTCGGTGGTGCGCGCGTCGTAGGACTCAATCTCTTTCCCGATTGCGATTACAGTGCGCTGGGGCATCTGCACAGAAGGCAGAACCTCGGCAGAAATATATATTACAGCGGCGCGATAATGCGCTTTACCTTTGACGAAGCAGGCCAAGAAAAATCGATAAACATTTTCGACCTTGACAAGGACGGCATGCACGGTCTGCGCATGATACCGCTTACAAAGTGCAGAAAGCTTGTAAGACTGGAGGCAAACAGCGCGGAGGACGGAGTAAAACTTTTGCAGGCAAACGAAGACGCCATTGCAGAGCTCACTCTCAATCTTTCCTCGCCGCTTTCTCCCTCGGAAATGAGCGAGCTGCACGCGTGCGAAAATCTTTACTCGCTCAAAATGGCGGTGGAGTCGGAGACGGGAATGCAGTATTCGGCGGAAAACGAAGGCAAAAGCTCTTCGCAGCTCTTTACCGAATACTATCGCTCGCGTTTCAACAGCGAAGTTCCGCCCGACCTTTTGGAGCTTTTTCTCTCGCTTACGGAGGAAGAATGAGACCTGTCAAACTTGAATTCTGCGGACTTAACAGCTTTTCCGAAAGAGCGGTTATAGACTTTGCTCCGCTTTTGCAGAGCGGCATTTTCGGCATATTCGGCGAGACGGGCAGCGGGAAAAGTACCATTCTTGACGCAATCAACTTCGCGCTGTACGGCGACATTGAGCGCAACCCCGACAAGACGGATAAAATAAATTACAATTGCGACGAACTGGACGTAAAGTTCACGTTCGACATAATTTCCTGCGGCAAACGCAAAACTTACCTTGCGGAGCGCACAATAAAGAGAAAGAGCGGCACGCACAAGGCCATCCTGTATGAATTTTCCGACGGCAACTCCGTGGCGATTGCCGACAACGTAAAGACCGTAAACGACAAGATAACAGAGATAATCGGCATAAATAAGGAAGATTTCCGCAAATGCATAGCCCTTCCTCAGGGTGAATTTGCACAGTTTGTAGACTCCGCTCCGGGCGAGAGAATAGAGCTTATCGAACGTCTTTTCAATCTTCAAAAATACGGCAAGGGACTCAAGTCCCGTCTTTCCGCCCGCGAAAGCAATGCACAGACGCAGTACGATACGCTGTGCGGCAGTTTAAGCGTGTACGAAAACGATACAAAAGAGGCGCTGACCACGCTGGAAGAACGCAAAAAGACACTTGAGGTTCAGGCGGAGGAAAGCAGAAAAAATTCTGCCGTCTGCGCAGAAAAATTTGCAAAGCTTGCCGACCTGTACGAAAAACAGAAGTCGTACAAAGAGGCTGAGGCAAAGCTGAAAGAACTTGAAGAAAAAAAGCCTGCGTTTGACGAGCTTGGCAAAGTACTTCCTATTTTGAGCTACTGCGAAAACGCTGTGCAGAATGCTGCCGAGGCAGAGGGATATTCAAAGAAAATTGCAGCGACGTCTGAAAAGCTTGCCGAAACAAAAGCCGAGGGGGAAAAACTTGCGGCAGAGCTTTCCGCCGCGGAGGAACAGCTTAAAAACGGAAATTTCGATGCTGAAATAGAGCGTCTGCAACGCGCCGAGAGCGCTATGCAGAGCCTTGCGCCCACGGTAAAAAATTACATGGACAAGAGGGCAGAGCGCGACGCTCTGCGCGATAAATTCAGAAAAGAGCGCGCGGCGCTGGCTGTAAAACAGCAGGAAGTTGCCGCAACGGATAAAAAATATACCCAGGCGAAGGCCGCTCTGGACGCCATGCCATTGCCCGATATAGACGAATATTTTAAAAAAGAGTTCAAAGGTAGCATACTGCGGGATGAATACGCCCGCACGCTGAATTATATAAAAGATTTGCAGGCAGAACTGCGCACATTCAAAGATAATTCACCGCTGTACGAGTTCATTCAAAGCGAGCTTGACAGAAAAGGCGACGAATACAAGCAGCTTATTTTATCGTATAAAGACGCCAAACTCGACGTAAACGAAAAACTTGCGGAGTTTCAGCAAAAGCTTAAAGACCACCGCACCGCCGAAAACAACGTCACGCGCATTCAGGGTGAAAAAAAGGCGGCTGAATTGGACCTTGCAAACACAACTGCCCGACTTGCGGACATACAGCAGCAGGGCGAAAAGGCAAGCAGGGAGAGCGACGAGTCTGAAAAAATACTGAAAGAGGTATTCGGCGAGGACATAGCAAAATTCAGCGAAAAACTGGCCAAAGCCGCTGCAGATACGCGCGCCGCACGTGTAAAGAAAGAGGAAATTTCTAAACGTGCCGAGCAGGCAAAAAAAGCCGTTTCCGACAATGCCGCGCAAATCGCGACGGAAAACGCAAATCTTGCGGCTGCCAATGATATGCTTTCAAAGGCGCGGTCATCGCTGGAAGGAAACCTCGCACGCGCAGGTTTTGATAAGGTTGAAGAGTGCAAAGCGCTCATTTTGAAATATAAGGGCTATAAACAAGCTCACGCTGAATATACTGATTTTACGGCACAGTACGCCGCGGCAAAAAGCAGAGCGGAAAGTTTTAAACCCGCCGCGGGCACGCAGGATGTGCCCTATGAGCAGGTTGAAAAAGCCGAAGCAGAGAAAAAAGAGGCTGAAAAGCTGTTCACGCAAACTTCTGGCGAGCTTGCCGTTGCCGTAAAGAGTGCGGAAGACCTGAAAACGCGCCTCAAAGAAAAGGCAGAGCTTGAAAAAAAATTTGCGGCCGTAAAGCACGAACGCGACCTCATAGGAAAGCTGAAAAGCCTTATACGCGACAACCGCTTTATGGAATACATTGCAAACGAACATCTGGAAAATATATCCCGTGCGGCTTCGCGCACTCTGATAGAGCTTACAGACGGCAGATATTTTCTTTCCTATACGGACAATAACTTCTGCGTAGGCGACAACTACAACGGCGGAAATTTAAGAAAGGTAAAAACGCTTTCCGGCGGCGAAACTTTTCTTGTATCGCTTTCGCTCGCGCTTGCGCTCAGCGCCACAATATGCAGAAGGTCTTTGAAATCGATAGAATTTTTCTTCCTCGACGAAGGTTTCGGCACGCTTGACGCCGACCTTATAGACACCGTTTTGGGCGCGCTTGAAAAGCTTAAAAACGAAAACTTTGCAATAGGGCTGATAAGCCACGTTGAGGAACTCAAACATCGCATAACAAGCAAAATTTTAGTAAGCAAAGCAACCGAAAGCCACGGTTCGAGAATAACCGTAAGTTGCTGAGGAGCAGATTTGTCAAACATTTTAACCCCCGTTTCGCTTTGGAAAAACTTTGATGACAGCCTTGACACCAAGGCAGAAACCATCAACGAAAAGTCCTTTGACGGCATTAAAATTGAATATCTTAATTTATACGGCAGGGATACCGGCGACGGGCGCGTTAAAATTTATGCCGCATTCGCAACCAACACAGCCGCTCCCGCGGACGATGTGGTAATTCTTCTGCCCGACAGCTCCTGCACGGTGGACGAACAGCTGATGAAGTACTTCGTCCGCTGCGGCTACTCCGTGCTCATGCCCGACTACCGCGGCAAGTGGAAGGATACCGAAAATTATACGGTTTACCCTGAAAGCGTAAAGTACGCAAATCTTGCCGAGTGCGGCAGACGTAAGGACTTTGCCGACGACGACGCCTCAAAAACGAGCTGGTACGAGTGGGTGGCAGTGGCAAGATACTGCTTAAGTTTCCTCAAAAACCGCGAAGGCACGGGCAAGATAGGCGTGGTAGGCATACGCGACGGCGGCGAAATAGGCTGGAAACTGGCAGCAACTGCCGATATCACCTGTCTTGTGACCGTATGCGCCGCAGGCTGGAAAACTTATACGGGGTACTATAAATTCGGCTCCCAGGAGCCGCAGTTCGACGACGAGCGCTACCGCTTTATGGCGGGCATAGATTCGCAGGCGTATGCTCCGTTTGTAAGGTGTCCCGTACTCATGCTGTGTTCGACCAACGACGAAAGATTCGACTATGACAGGGCTTACGATACCTTTTCGCGCATAAACGAAAAATATGCAGGCGACAGCGTAATAACCTATTCCGTACACTGCAACGGTTGCATTAACGTTGAAGGCACTAAAGATATGTTCCTTTTCCTCGACAAATTTGTAAGGGAGAGGCACGTATTCCTGCCCAAACCCGCGGTCATAACCGTTATGGCCGACGAGGAACAGAACCTTATCGCCCGCGCGGAATTCGACCCGCAGGGCATTCCCGAAGAGGTGGGAATGTTCATGGCGGAGGACTGCATTGACCCCACTGCCAGGGAATGGGTTGCCGTTCCGCTGAAAAAGAGCGAGGAGAACACCCGCGATTTTTACCTGAATATATATGAAAAGGCCAGTTCGGTATTTGCATTCTGCTATGCAAGATACACCAACGGTTTCACCGTTTGGTCGAGAATTACCGTGCGAAAAATAAGCGGCAAATTCCGCAACATGAAGAAAAAATGCAGGGTGCTTTTCTCCGCAAAAAACGATGCGGACAGCTTTTCGATAGCCGACCGCTCGTTCGCGCTCGGCGGAATATTCCTGACGAGCGACGCCGTTCTTCCGCAGGTCGTTGAAAAGGGCAACGGACTTAAGGGCGCATATTCGGTTTGCGGACTTATGACCTTCCGCGGCAACAGTCCCTGCTACGCCCCCGACGACGACTCAATACTCAAACTGGACGTATTCTGCGATAATCCCGCCGACGTAAACTTCTGCATGGAGGATATGGACAGCGGCACAAAGTACAGAACGAGCGTTCACATAGCAGGCGGCATCTGGCAGAATGTGCTGCTGGAGAGTAAAAATTTCAAAAACGACCAGGGCATGCACCTTGCGGCGTTCAATAAAGGAAAACTCAGATTCACGATTATGTGCGGCGAACAGTACGCAATAAACAACGTGATGTGGCTTTGATTATGGAAGAAAAATTGCTCGGGCGGGGAAGCCGCCCTCTGTACAAAGATCCGCTTGCAATAGTTATTGCCGTACTGTGCGTTATAATATTTGCCTGGGTTCTCTTTTCCTTCCGCTTTGTAGGCATATATGTTGTCGGCAGCTCGATGGAGCCTACTTTAAGCGGCGCGGAAAAGTCCTACGTTGCGGGCGGCGATTACCTGTACGCCGATTCGATGGCCGTGCCAGACTATGGCGACATAGTGGTGGTACTCAAACCCAACGCCAAAGAGTACATCATAAAAAGAGTTATCGCTCTCGGCGGCGACGCCGTGTATATAGAGCAAGGTACGGTATATATTTCATACGGAAACAGCGGTACGTTCACCGCGCTTAAAGAAGATTACGTTCTGGAAGAGAACAACGACCCTTTCCTTCCGCAGAATACTTACCGTTCAAAGAGCGACCCGCTCATCGTTCCAAAGGGGAGCATGTTTCTGCTCGGCGACAACCGAGGCAACAGACACGCTTACAGTCTGGACAGCAGAACGTACGGACCATTTACCTACGACGAAATGGTAGGAGTGGTGCCCCGCTGGTCAATCAGCGCAAAGAGCTTTTTTACGGGGCTCTACACATTCGTTAAATTTGGCGTATAGCCTTAAAAATACAATCAACGCGGCACGTGCCGCTTAAAAATTTGCACTTTCAGGAGAAAAACTTATGCACGCAGTCGTAACCGTAGTCGGCAAGGACAAAACAGGCATAATTGCCGGTGTAAGCGCCTTTCTTGCAGAAAAAGGCGTAAATATTCTCGATATCAGCCAGACAATTCTGCAGGACTATTTTGCAATGATAATGCTCGTAGACCTTTCGGGCGCAAAGCAGGAACTTGCATCCCTTGCCGCCGAATGTGCCGAAATGGGCAAAAAAATAGGCATGAGCATACATCTTCAGCACGAAGAAATTTTCAACGCAATGCACAGAATTTAAGGGGCGGAAGATGTTCAACAAATACGACGTTCTGGAAACTATAAATATGATTGAAAGGGAGCACCTTGACATACGCACCATAACAATGGGCATATCCTTGCTCCCCTGCATAGGCGGCTCTGCCGATGAAACGGCCAAAAGAGTGTACGACAGAATATGCAAGCAGGCCGAAAACCTTGTAAAGGTGGCCGAATCGCTTTCGATGGAATACGGAATTCCCATCGTCAACAAGCGCGTATCGGTGACGCCCGCAAGCATAATATGCGCACCCTTTGCCGCACAGTCAGCTAAAATCGGTCTCGCCCTCGATAAGGCTGCCGAAACGCTCGGGATAGACTTCCTCGGCGGATATTCGGCGCTAGTACACAAGGGCATGGCCGACTATGAAAAGACCTTCATCGAGACCATTCCCGAAGTGCTTGCAACCACAAAAAAGCTGTGCTCTTCGATTAACATAGGCTCTTCGAAGTCGGGCATCAATATGGATGCCGTGCGCCTTATGGGCGAGATTATAAAACAGACCGCAGAGCGCACGGCGGATAAAGACGGATTCGGCTGTGCAAAGCTGGTGGTATTCTGCAACGCGGTGGAGGACAACCCCTTTATGGCGGGCGCATTCCACGGCGTGGGCGAAAGCGGTACGGTGATAAACGTCGGCGTATCGGGTCCGGGCGTAGTGCAGCACGCAATCGAAAGCATACCCCAGGCAGACCTTACCGAGCTTGCCGAAATGATAAAGCGCACGGCCTTCAAAATCACCCGTGCAGGCCAGCTGGTAGCGCGCGAGGCAGCCAAAAGACTGGGCGCGGAATTCGGCATAGTTGACCTTTCTCTCGCTCCCACGCCCGCAAGAGGCGATTCCGTTGCGCAGATACTCGAAGAAATGGGACTTGAAAGCGTTGGTACGCACGGCACCACGGCCTGCCTTGCAATGCTCAACGACGCTGTCAAAAAGGGCGGCGTTATGGCAAGTTCGCGCGTCGGCGGACTCTCGGGCGCGTTCATACCTGTATCGGAAGACATCGGCATGATAGAGGCGGCAGAGCGCGGCGGCCTTTGCATAGACAAGCTGGAGGCAATGACGGCGGTATGTTCGGTAGGCCTTGACATGATAGCCATACCCGGAGATACGCCCGCGTCAACCATATCCGCAATAATTGCAGACGAGGCCGCAATAGGCATGATAAACAACAAAACCACCGCCGTGAGAGTCATTCCCGCACCCGGAAAGGACGTGGGCGACAGCGTAAACTTCGGCGGACTTTTGGGCAGAGCGCCCATAATGCCCGTTCATAAGGCATCGAGCAAGAAATTCATTGCAAGGGGCGGACTTATTCCCGCACCCATACACTCAAACAAAAACTGATAATTTATTCAAAAAGGACGTTTATATATGGAAAGAAATCAAGTAGAAAAACGCTATACCTGGAATACGGAGGAACTTTTTGCCTCTGACGAAGACTGGGAAAAGGCTTTTGCCGATGCCGAAAAGGGCATAAATTTTTCTTCTTACGCAGGCAAACTCGGCGATAAAAAACAGTTGCTTGCTCTCTTTAAGGCAAACGACGAATTTTCCAAAAAGGTGGAGAGGGTATTTTTGTACGCCTCTATGAAGCACGATGAGGATACCCGCGTTTCCAAATACATCGCATATGCCTCCAAGTGCGCCGCACTCATTTCCAAGTACAGCGCGGAAATGGCCTTCTTCGAGCCCGAACTGGCCGCACAGAGCGAAGAATATCTCAACTCACTGCTTACGGACAAGGCTTTTTCCGACTACGACTATACGATTAAGCTGCTGATAAAGCGCAAACCCCACGTTATTCCCGAAGACCAGGAGAGACTGATTGCGCTTGCAGGCGAAACCCTCGGTACGTTCCACGATATATTCTCCATGATAGACAACGCCGACCTTCCTCTGCCCGAAATTGAGCTGGACGGTGAAAAGACCAAGCTTACGCACGGCACTTACGGCGTAATACTTCACTCTTCCGACCGCGAAAAGAGAAAGGAAGCTTACGAAAAATATTACGGCGCATATGAAAGCCTGCTCAACACAATCACGGCCACCTATTACGGCAACGTTAAAAAAGACGTGTTCATGAGCAAGGCTTACAAATACAATTCCTGCCTTGAGAGAGCACTCTCTTCCGAGGACGTAAATGAAAGCGTTTACCGCAACCTGCTTGACGCGGTAAAAGGCAGCCTGCCCGCAATGCATCGCTACATTGCAGACAGAAAGAAAATTCTCGGCTACGACAAACTCTATTTCTACGATGTGTATGCACCCCTTGTCAGCGACGTTGAGGTAAAGATGGACTATGACGACGCCTATGCATACGTAATAAAGGGTCTTGCGCCCCTCGGCAAGGAGTACCAGCAGCTTTTAAAGCGCGGTCACGACGAACGCTGGATAGACGTAGAGGAGACGGAGGGCAAGCGCAGCGGCGCATACAGCACCGGTTGTTACGGCGTACATCCATTCGTTCTGCTCAACTACAAGCCCACGACAAGCGACATCTTTACGATAGCGCACGAGATGGGTCACTCGCTGCACACTTATTTTTCATCGCACAATCAGCCGTACGCAAAGAGCGACTATAAAATATTTGTAGCCGAAGTTGCCAGCACGGTAAACGAAGTTCTCCTTCTCAAATTCATGCTTGCAGACACACAGGATGAAAATCTGCGCAAGTACCTTCTCAACTACTACCTCGATACCATCCGCGGCACGCTTCACCGCCAGACAATGTTTGCAGAATTCGAATACGAAGCACATTCGCTCGCCGAAAAGGGAGAACCCCTCACAAAGGAACTGCTCTGCGAAGTTTACGGCAAAATCGGCAAGGACTACTACGGCGACGCCATAGAGCACGACTACCACATCTCCTGCGAGTGGGCAAGAATACCTCATTTCTACAGAGCGTTCTATGTGTACAAGTACGCAACGGGCATAACCGCGGCTATAAATATCGCTCACAGAATTCTTTGCGAGGGCGAAACCGCAGTTAAAGACTACTTCAAGTTCCTTTCCAGCGGCTCTTCTTCCGACCCCGTATCGCTTCTCCGTCTTGCAGGGGTAGACCTTGAAAGCAAGGCGCCTTTCGAATTTGCCATGAACGAATTTGCCGACACATTGTCCGAATTCGAGAAAATGATGAGAATATAAAGTACTATGTCAGACAAAACCAACGTTTTACCCAACAATCTGGAGGCAGAACAGTCACTTCTAGGCTGTATGCTCATAGATAACGATGTGCTTGCGGAGATCGTGGATAAACTTACGGACGCCGATTTTTACCACGAATCTCACCAGCTCATTATGGCCGCAATCCATAAGATATTCAATCTGAGGAAACCCGCGGACCTCGTCACGCTTACTGACTGCCTTGAAAAGGACGGCAACCTTGCAAAAGTTGGCGGAATTGACTATATTACCGACCTTGTCAGCAAAATTCCGTCCTCGGCAAACTATAAGCAGTACTTTGAAATAGTAAAGCGAGACAGCACCAACCGCCAGCTGATTCGCGCGTCGCGCAACATCATAGAAAATTCCATGAACAGCTCTGACGGCTTTCAGAGCGTTCAGTATGCCGAAAAACTTATCTATGATATATCGAAGAAAAACGATTCTTCTTCGATGGACGACATACGCGAAAGCACTCTCGTCGGCGACGTCATCGACAGGTTCGAAACGATAGCCAGCAACAAGGACGCGCTCCGCGGCATACCCACGGGCTTTCCTTTTCTCAATAAAATCACTAACGGCTTTCAGCGCTCCGACCTTATAGTAATTGCGGCGCGCCCCGGCAGCGGTAAAACATCGCTTGCAATGAATATAGTGGAGGCCGCGGCCTTCCAGGGCAACGTATGCGCAGTTTTCTCGCTGGAAATGCCCAAAATTCAGATTGTGCAAAGATTGCTCTGCGCCAGCGCGAAAGTCAGCATGTCGGACGCGCTTTCCGGCAAACTTACGCCGAACGACTGGAAGGCGCTGATAAAGACGGGCGAAGAGCTTAAAAAACTTTCCATAATCATAGACGATTCCTCGCGCGTCACCCCTGCGGAAATACTTTCAAAGTGCCGCAGGATAAAGGCAAAGAACGGCGGCAAGCTCGACCTTGTAATGATAGACTATATCCAGCTGATGTCCAGCGGCTTAAAGCAGGACGAAAGCAACCGTACGCGCGAAATTGCAAGAATTACTGGCGACCTTAAGATAATGGCCAAGGAACTTGACGTTCCCGTAATTGCGCTTTCACAGCTGAGGCGTATGACGGGCGAACCCCAGCTTACCGACCTGCGTGAATCGGGCGCGATAGAGCAGGACGCCGATATGGTTATATTCATAAACCGTCCCGATATGACCGCCACGCCGGAAGAGATTGAAAAGAATAAAATCATCCGCGGCATGGCTGACCTTATCATTGCAAAACACCGTAACGGCGAACTTGGCAGAACGCAGCTCAGGTTCAAGGGCGAATACACAAAGTTTGTCACCCCCGACCCCAGCGAACTGAAACAGCTTGCCCGCGAGGCAGGCAAAAAACCTGCAAAATCCGATGACAACGAGGGCGGCGAAAGTTATTCTGACGATATGCCCGACGACGGAACGGTATTTTCCGACGACGAGTACGGCGGGGAAGATTACGGCGAAGAACAGTAATTTTGCTTGCTTTTGTAAATGCGAGGCGCAACTTTGAGCTTTATTGCTCGCCTTGGCATACCATGAAAACGTTAAACGTTTCCCGAAAATATTCGGTAAAAGGATAAATTTCAATCAACCCCGCAACGGAGGCGAAAATGGAAACACAGATTTTAAAACCGGATGAAAACAGTCTTTTCGCCGCAAAAAAAATAATAGAAGAGGGCGGACTTGTAGCTTTCCCCACAGAGACGGTCTACGGACTCGGCGCCAACGCGTTTGACGGCGATGCCGTTAAAAAAATATACGAAGTCAAAGGCCGTCCGCAGGACAACCCGCTGATTGTGCACGTTCACAAGGACTACGACATATCGCGCATAGTGTGCGATATCCCCGACTATGCCTTGAAACTTGCAAAAAAATTTCAGCCAGGCCCTCTGACCATAGTGCTTAAGAGTCGCGGCACGGTCTCGCCGATAGTATCGTGCGGACTTGACACCATAGGCATAAGAGTGCCTTCTCATCCCGACGCGCAGAAATTTTTAAAGGCGGTGGAGCTGCCGATAGCCGCACCCTCCGCGAATGTATCCAAACACGTGAGCCCCGTAACGGCGCAGCACGTTTATGCCGACCTCAACGGCAAAATACCGCTCATTCTTGACGGCGGCAAATGCAGCGGAGGCATCGAAAGCACCGTACTAGACTGCACGGGCGAAATACCCTGCGTGCTGAGAAGCGGACTTGTCACGCGCGAAATGATAGCAGAAGTTGCAGGCGACTGCGGCGTATTCATTCCCAAAAAGGGCGAAAAAGTGCGCTCGCCCGGAATGAAATACAAGCACTACTCGCCCAACTGCCGCACAATGCTCTTTCCATACGAAGAACGCGAAAAAGCGCTTGAAGAATATGAAAGACAGCGTGCCGAAGGCGTAAATGCCTGGATAATGTGCGAAAATTCCGTTGCCCGCGAATTCGGAACGGATAAGATACTTGCGCTCGGAGAAAACGGCGAAGAATTCGCCGCAAACCTTTACGATAAACTGCGCGAAGGAGAAAAAGTTGCCGAGCTTATAATTGCCGTTGCGCCCAAGGAACAGGGCGGCGTTATGGCAGGCGTTATGAACAGGCTTACAAAGGCCTGCGGGGGTCAGGGATGAAACGCAGAAAAATTCTGTTCGTATGTTCGGGCAATACCTGCCGAAGCCCTATGGCGGAGGCCATTCTCAGAAGTAAAATAAAAGAGAAAAAAATAAAGTGGTGGGACGTATCCTCCTGCGGACTGTTTGCCGAAGTGGGCGGCACTATTTCGCCCAACAGCAGGCAGGCGCTGGAAGAAATCGGACTGAAAGCCGATAAATTCAAGCCCCGCCAGCTCAGCCAGAGCATAATGGACAGAAGCTATGCCGTCATCTGCATGACGGAAAAACAGAAACAGATTCTGGAAGGGTGTGCAAAAGTGTACTCGGTAAAGGATCTTTGCGGTTTCGATGTGCCTGACCCGTACGGTCAGAGCATAGATGTTTACCGCGCCACGCGCGACATTATCTCTCGCGCGTGCGACATAATCATACAAAAAATTATTCTCGCCGAAGACGGCGGAAACAAATAAAAAGGAGAACTCTTTTATATGAAAATCGCGCTTGCTTGTGACCACGGCGGCCTCAACCTCAAAAATGAAGTAATAAAATATCTCGAAAGCCACGGCTACGAATACAAAGATTTCGGCACATACACAACCGACAGCTGCGACTACCCCGACTATGCTCTTCCCGCGGCAGAGGCTGTTGCAAACGGAGAATTTGACAGAGGCATTGTAATCTGCTCCACGGGCATAGGCGTTTCCATTGTCGCAAACAAGGTGCCCGGAATACGCTGCGCGCACTGCCACGACACATACTGCGCAGAATTCACGCGACTTCACAACGACGCCAACGTACTTGCCATGGGCGAAAAGGTTGTCGGCCCCGGCTACGCGCTCAAAATAGTTGAAAAGTTCCTCACCACGCAGTTCGAGGGCGGACGCCACCAGAGAAGGGTTGACAAAATAACCGCAATAGAAAAGAAATACTGCAAGTAAGTTTTTATACAGCGCGGCCTTCGCCGTGCTGTATTTTTTAATACGGGGAAACGCTATGGAAAATAAATTTTCTGCAATACTGCTCAGCCAGGAAAACACGGACATTCAGGCGGACGAAAACAGATTCCGCCAGGCAGTGCTTTCTGAATTTTCAAACGGGGAACAGATCCTTAAGGAGGCTGCTCGTCAGGGTTTCACCGTTGAACGGTTCAGGAAGGACGGCGAACGCGGACTTGTTCTGCCTTTTATACCTGTGCGCACGGCAAAAAATTTTTCCATAAAAAAACATACCTCAGTTCAACGTCCTTACACTCACTCACACGACTTTTACGAACTGATTTACGTGCACCGCGGAGAGTGCGTGCAGATTTGCAAAAGGAAAAATATTGTATCCTCACAGGGCGATTTATGCATAATAAGCCCTGAAACTGTCCATTCAATGGAGCGGTGCAGCGAGGGAGACGTGATTTTAAAGGCAGTGGTTCCGCGTAAATTGTATAACTTATGTTCAGAGGGAATATTGCCGGCATTTGAAGGCATAAAAACATTCCGCACAAAAGGTAGAATTGAATATCTGATTGCAAAACTTGTCGGGGAAGAACTTTTTTGCGGCAGACTGCATGAAAAAGTTGTTCAAAGTTACCTTACTCTGCTTTTTGCAGAACTTCAACGCGCATCAGAAAAAGAAAAAAGTTCAATTGAAATAAAGGCAGAGGAATACGTAAGGGAAAACATTAAAAACGCCACATTGCAAAGTTTTGCGCAAAAACTAGGTTACAGCTCAAATTACCTGAGCAGACTGATAAAGGAAAAGACGGGAGACAATTTTCGTCAGATACTCATACAAACGCGAATGGAGTTTTCTTTGAAACTGCTTGATGAAACGACTATGTCTGTTGAAGATATCGCCGCTGAAACAGGTTATGAAAACGCCTCAGGCTTCTATAAACAATTTTTTCTTTTTTACGGAATGACGCCTATGCAATACCGCAACACTTTGCAATAAGGTAAAGCCAGGATATAAACATCAACAAAAAGGATATAGCATAAAGGCGCACCCTGTGCTAAAATAAATAAAAAAGTGCGGGAGCAGTATATGGATACAGGAAAAATTGATGTGATTCCGATGGACAAAAAACAGGCGAGAGCATTTGCGACTTTCGTAGCGGAAGAACAGCTGAAAAAAAGAGTAGTTAAAACAAGATACCTTGGCGGCGGTTCGTTCGGCAAGGCTGTATCGGTGCAGACGGAGGACGGCGAAAAGACAGTCATTAAATTTTTGTGTGCACACGGAATGATGGAAAAGGAAGTGCACGATTTAAAACTGCTTAAAGAGCACTGTCCCGTTAAAATCCCCGCCGTGTTCTTTTCAAGGAAATGTGATAATAATATTCCCGCCGACTGCTACGGCATGGAGATGATAGGGGGTAAAAGCTGTCTGTTCGCTCTCGGAATGCTTATGACAAGCAAGAGTCGCAGGCTTGACTTTGCCGATAAAATAACAACCGCCCTTCACTCAATACATAAATGCACAAACAGTCGGTTCGGCGACACAATGTCGCCCGACTGCGAGAGCTGGCTTGATTATTACAGACCGTTTGCCGAAAGCGTGCTTGAAAAAGCTGAAACACTTTACGGCAAAGGCAGACTTCCGCAAAAAGTAATAAAGGCAATGCGGGCCGCGTGGGAAAAATTTGACGTAATATTTTCCGAGCAGGTAAAGGAGGCATGTCTTATACACGGCGACCTCAACGTCGGAAACATTATGGTGGGCAAATCGTATTCCGTTACGGGCATAATAGACCCGCTCAACTGTATGTATGCAGACAGAGAATACGACCTGTTCCAGTTTGACAACCTTACGGGCAAGAGGTTTTTCCTGCGTGAAACATATATCAGAAAATACGGCGCCAGCAGATACTGCATGCAAAAACTTGCCTTCTACGGCCTTTGGAACGAGGTATACTGCTACATCAAATCAGGTATGCTCATAGGCTTAATAATCAATCCGCTCGTAAAAAATATGTACAGACGGCTGAGAGAACTATGATATCGCTGGGTGCGAGAATAGTAAGACTTATCATACGCATGCTGACCTACCGCAGGCGCAAGGAACATAAATCTCTTTCCCGCACGGTAAAATTTAAAAGCGGCAGGTATGTTCCCCCGAAGTCGGTAAGTTGCCGCACAGAATATTTCAACGGAATACGCACGGAAATTTTTACGCCGAAAGACGCAGAAAAGTTTGCTGTTATATTCTTTCACGGCGGAGGTCATACCGTCGGAATGAACGATATGTACAGAAAAGTTGCGCAAAGATATGCAAAGTTGTGCAGATGCACGGTGCTTTGCATAGATTATAAGCCTGGTACGGAGCTGAAGTTTCCTTCCGTGCATAATGAATGTTTCTCTGCCTACCTTGGCATAACAAAAGAACTTAAAATGCCATTTGCTGTGGCAGGGGACAGTTTCGGTGCAAACCTTATGCTGTACTGCACAATAAAGGCAAGGGAAGAAGGCGCAAATATGCCGCAGGCTATCGTGTGCATATCGCCATATGCAGATATGTCGGCCTCGGGACAGTCCTATAAGACCAACTGCCGCAATGACCCGATATATTCCCTTACAAGGCGGCAATCTTTTGAAGAGAATGAAAAGTATATAAGAAGAATTTCGCCATACTGCAACGGTACACCGCTGAAAGACAGTTATCTTTCGCCCGTATACGCAAAGCTGAACGGCCTTTCGGATATGATTATAATTTATGGCAGTTATGAAACTTCGGCAAGCGACGGCGAAATGCTGCAAAAAAATGCAGTCGGCAACGGAGTGAACGTACGGCTTGTTGCCTACGAGGGAATGTGGCACGACTTTTTATATATGACTCCGTTTCTGAAGGAGAGCAGAAGGGCGTGGAGACAGATTTCTGAATTTATTTCAGCGCATTTTTGATATGACGGCGGCGCCGACATTATTGTCGGCGCCGCCGTCATTTTTTCAGTTTACGCAGGCAAAGCCGCTCAAATTTGTGAGCCTTCTGCCTTCGTCGGAGAGTATCCAGTCAATAAAATCGTTTACATTTTTCTCGCGCTCGGCACGCGTCATTGCTACTATGTCGGTATACAGCGGATAAATGCGGTCTGCCACAGTATTCTTATCCGCACTTACGCCGTCAATGGCTATCGCGTGCGTATTTTTATATCTGTCATCCATACAGCTCATAAAAGTAAAGCCGAGCGCTCCGCGTGTATTGCGGTATTCAACCTCGCGATAGTCAATGTATATATAAGGAAAAACAAAGTTCAGCTTTTGCTGATACCCCGAAAGCTTCACACCGAGATACTGTTCAAGGACATCCACCCAGGTAGTTCTACTATGCTTGGTATACAGTTCTATTTTTCTGTCCTCACCGCCGACTTCCTTCCAGTTTGTAATTTTTCCGGTACAAATGCCCAAAAGCTGCTCCGTGGTGAGATTTTTAACGGGATTGCTCTTGTGCGTATAAAAGACGAGGGCGTCCCTTGCAATCGTAGTAAAACTTACGGCGTCGTTTTCAAGTTCATCTTTATAGTATCTGACAAAGGTTGACATTCTGTCAAAATATATGTCGTAGCTATGAGATTCGTACACCACGCCCGGATTTAGATATTCTGTAAGATAACTGTTGTCGCCGCCGCCGAAAACCCCTTCGGGATAAGTGGCGGTAACGTAGGCAGATATCAGATTATAATCTGAATATGCTACAAGATGCGGTGCATCGCTTGCTGTAAATTGAAGGGAGGAGGCACCTTCCAGACGGGCGGCCTTAGAATTTTCGGAAAACGGGTAATAATCAGCCGAACGAATACTTCT
>DVMA01000063.1 GCA_018715195.1 Candidatus Coproplasma excrementavium
GGCTTCCACAACAAGTGGGCAACCTGCTACCTCATCGTAAACCTTTCCCAGCTTGAAGACGTACCCGCAGGCACGGTAGTTGACTACGACTACGTTGTAGAAAACAACCTTGCAAAGTACGTAAAGGGCAATTCCGGCCTGAAAGTTCTGGGCAACGGCGAACTTAAGAACGCTTTGACGGTAAAAGCAGCAAAATTTTCTGAAAGTGCAAAAGCGGCAATAGAAAAGGCAGGCGGCACGGCGGAAATCCTTTAATAAAGCAGTCGGCGGCGACGCCGCCGCAAAGGGGTAAAAATGTTTGAAACAATAAAGAATTGTTTTAAAGTAAAGGAAATCCGCAAGAAGATATTCATAACTCTTCTTCTCCTGCTGGTTTTCCGAATCGGGTGCTATATCCCCGTGCCCGGCATCGATTCCGATACGTTTTCAGAGGCTATCAGCAACTATTCGTTTCTCGAACTGATGTCGTCGATAACGGGTTCGTCGCTCGCAAACGCAACGCTGTTCGCGCTCGGCATAAGCCCGTATATCAACGCATCTATTATAATTCAGCTCTTGACAGTCGGCATTCCCGCCCTCGAGCGTCTTTCTCGCCAGGGTGAAGAGGGCCGCAAAAAGATAGCACAGATAACACGTTACGTAACGATAGCGCTTGCAATAGCTCAGGCGATAGGCATCATAGTCAACATCGCCATCAACAGCGAAGAGAGCGCGCTCAACCTCGTAATGTTCGGCGGCGGCGAAAGCGGACTCATGTCCGAAACGGCCGCAACCTGGCTTGCCGGCATCTTCCTCGTGGTTGTATATACCGCGGGCGCGATGCTCGTTATGTTCATCGGCGAAAGGATAACCGAATACGGCGTAGGCAACGGCATATCGCTTGTCATCTTCGTCGGCATCATATCCACCGCGGGCATAACCATCGTGGGCAAGTTCGAGGAACTTTTCAACGGCGACCTCAACGCACTGTGGATACTCATAGGATTCTTCATCCTCACCATTCTGGAATTCACCGCGATAGTGGCGGTAGACCTCTCGGAAAGGCGCATCCCCGTGCAGTATGCAAAGCAGGTAAAGGGCCGCAAGATGTATGGCGGCCAGTGCACCGTAATTCCCATAAGGATAGCGGGCGGCGGCGTTATGCCCCTCATCTTCGCGTTCGCGCTCATCAGCTTCCCTGCAATGCTTGCCAGCCTCTTCTGGCCGGGCAGCGGCTTTGAACAGGGTGTAACCCAGTGGTTCTCCGGTTCTTCGCCCTACTGGTATGGTCAGCTCATCTACATGGTAGTTCTCTGCCTGCTCATCTTTGCGTTTGCGTTCTTCTATTCGTCGATGCAGTTCAATCCCGAAGACGTATCCAAGACCATACAGCAGAACGGCGGCTTCATACAGGGCATCCGCCCCGGCAAGCCCACGGCAGACTATCTGAAAAAGATATCAAACAGAATTACGCTGTTCGGCGCGATTTACCTCTCGCTGGTAGCGTTCATACCTTCCATCATAAGCATGATTGTCGTATCCCTGAACATCGCGGATACCAGCCTGCTCAGCGTGTTCTCCACAACCGGTATCCTCATCGTTGTATCCGTTGCGCTCGAACTCGACAAGCAGCTCCAGTCCCAGCTGATGATGAAAAATTACAAAGGTTTCCTCAAATAATAAGGTCTTCAATGCCTTGTCTGCAGGCGCCTGAAAGGGTGTCTGCGGACGGGAAAATCCTTTGACTGCCGCTGCAAGCGGCCGTATGCAGAGCGTGCCGGAAAGGCAATTGCCCCGCATATATGCCCCGAATAACTTAATAATCTGAGAGGTGATATATAATGAATATCGTGCTGTTAGGCGCTCCCGGCGCAGGCAAGGGCACGCAGGCTGCCTTTCTTGAAAAGAAGTACGGCCTCGTGCATATTTCCACTGGCGACATTTTCAGAGCAAACATCAAGGGCGGCACGCCCATTGGCAAGGTAGCAAAGAGTTATATAGACGCGGGCAAACTCGTTCCCGACGAAGTCACCTGCGAGATTGTGAAAAACAGACTTGCCGAGGATGACGTAAAAGCGGGCTTCATGCTCGACGGATTCCCCCGCAACCTCTTCCAGGCGGGCGAACTGGATAAGTTCGCAAAGGTAGACGCGTGCGTCAACATCTCGGTTGATACGGCGCTGCTCATGGACAGAATATGCGGCAGACGCGTATGCAGCTGCGGCGCAAGCTATCACGTCTCCACGCTGGGCGGCAAGACCACCTGCGACAAGTGCGGTCAGCCCCTCTACCAGAGGGCGGACGACAATCCCGAAACGGTTGGCGCAAGGCTGGAAACTTACAACACCCAGACGGCACCGCTCATAGATTATTATGCGGCACAGGGCAAACTTTTGACGGTGGAGTGCGGAACGGCCTCCCCCGAAGAGGTTTTCGCAATGATATGCGAAAAGCTCGATAATTTCAAAAAGTAATATGATACACATAAAATCCCCGCAGGAAATAGAGCTTATGCGCGAACCCTGCAGGATAGTCAGGGAAACGCTTGAATTCGTAGGCAAGAACATCAAGGCAGGCATGACCACCAAGGAGGTGGACGACCTGGTTTACAGGTACATAACCTCCTGCGGCGCGACGCCCTCCAGCCTCGGCTATGAAGGATTCCCCGCCAGCGCGTGCGTTTCGGTAAACGACGTGGTTGTGCACGGCATCCCTTCTGACGATAAGGTGATAGTCGACGGCGACATAGTCAGCGTGGACATCACGGCGGAAAAGAACGGCTTCAACGGCGACGCGGCGCGCACCTTCCTCATCGGCAACGTATCCGAGGAGAAGAGGCAGCTCGTCAAGGTCACCGAAGAGTGCTTTTTCAAGGCGCTTGAAGGCCTTCGGGCGGGTTCTCCGCTGTTCGACATCGGCTACGCCGTTCAGACATATGCAGAGTCGCACGGCTACGGCGTCGTACGTTCGCTCACGGGGCACGGAATCGGCAGGGACATGCACGAGGACCCCGGCGTACCCAACTACGGCAGAAAGGGCACGGGTCTTCGCCTCAGGGCGGGCATGACCATCTGCATAGAACCCATGATAAACATGGGCACGTGGAAGGTATGGCAGGACGAGAGGGACGGCTGGACCATCCGCACGATGGACGGCAAGCCTTCTGCCCACTACGAAAACACCGTACTCATTACGGAAGACGGCGTGGAAATTCTGACGCTGTAATTTAAGATAATATGAAAAAGACTGAAGCTGTGCCCGGCGGGATAGCGATAAGCACGCAGGGCAGGGACGAGGGCAGGTATTACCTGATAAAGGAGGTATTGCCGGGCGGATACATACTTGTCTGCGACGGCAACTACAAAAAGCTGGCCTCGCCCAAAAAAAAGAGCTTGAAGCATGTCAGGCTGTTGCCCGAAAAGGTTGAAACCATCGCCGAAAAGTTTTCCTGCGGAGGAAAGGTGTTCGACAGCGAGGTTTACTCGGCGCTCAAGGCATTCAACGCGCAGGGCAGTCCCGAGGGCGAATCGGCCGACATAAAATAAAAGCGGAGGATACGGTTTGTGTCAAAAAACGACGTAATTGAAGCAGAGGGCAAGGTAATAGAGTGCCTTCCCAACGCCAATTTCAAAGTTCAGCTTGCAAACGGCTACGTTATCACGGCTTACATTTCAGGCAAACTTCGCATGAACTATATAAGAATTATAGAAGGCGACATGGTAAAGCTTGAAATGAGCCCCTACGACCTCACGAAGGGTCGCATAACGTGGCGCAGTAAGTCGTAAGCCAAGCACAGCGCGGAAACAAGCTCCGCAAATCTCCGCACAGCGCGGGGAAAGATAAAAAGCGTACGCCGGCAGGCGTCGCGGAAAAAACTTATTTCCTAAACCTCACGGCCGCCCCGGAAGGGGAACGGCGTGTGAAAACAAATTCAAAAGGAGAAAGAGCAATGAAAGTTAGACCTTCTGTAAAGCCTATGTGCGATAAGTGCAAGATAATCAAAAGAAACGGCAAAGTTATGGTAATCTGCTCCAAGAACAAGAGCCATAAACAGCGCCAGGGCTGAGCGGGCGGCTTTTACGCCCCTTAAAAGCGCCGCTTTTTGCGGCGGAAGAAAAGCAAGTACGGCGCAGGGGCGCGTCTTTCGCCCTTAAAAGTGCCCGCGGCGTGAATCGCGTATTCCGCGGCGAACCAAGCGGGTATAAATACAAAAATAATTTCGCGGCGTGTGCGCGTGCAACACATTCCATCATTTTTTTGCGCGCGCGGCTCTGCGGTTGACATACAGCAAAATAACCATTATTATATTTATCGAAGAAAAGTCTAACGGAGGAATTTAAATCTATGGCACGTATTGCCGGTGTGGATTTACCCAGAGAGAAGAGAATTGAAATCGGTCTCACCTATATTTACGGTATAGGTCTCAAAACTTCCCAGAAAATTCTTGCCGCAACGGGCGTTGACCCCGATACAAGAGTTAAAGACCTTGACGAAACCACCGTTTCCAAGCTCAGGGAATATATAGACCACAACGTGAGGGTGGAAGGCGAACTGCGTTCCGAAGTATCCCTCAACATAAAGCGCCTCATGGAAATAGGCTGCTATCGCGGCATCAGACACAGAAAGGGACTTCCCGTACGCGGACAGTCCACCAAGAGAAATGCGAGGACGAGAAAGGGTCCCCGTCGCACGGTCGCCAAGAAGAAGGGCGCAAAGTAATAGGAGGACGTAAATAAATGGCAGCAGTAGTTAAAAAGGCCGCTACAACCGTAAGAAAGCGCAAAGAGCTCAAAAAGGTTGACAAGGGCCAGGTTCATATTCAGTCGTCTTTCAACAACACCTTAGTAACCGTAACGGACGCGCAGGGCAACGCAATAGCATGGTCCAGCGCAGGTAGCCTGGGCTATAAGGGCAGCCGTAAGGGCACTCCCTTCGCCGCTCAGATGGCTACCGAAACGGCCGTAAAAGCCGCAAAGGAACACGGTCTCCGTTCGGTTGAAGTATACGTAAAAGGCCCCGGTGCGGGCAGAGAATCGGCTATAAGGGCTATCGCCGCTTGCGACGTAGAAATCACGCTCATTTCCGATGTATCCCCCATCCCTCACAATGGTTGCAGGCCCCCCAAGCGTCGCAGAGTATAAAGGAGAATTGAAAGAATATGGCAACTTACAGAGAAGCAAAGTGCCGCCTTTGCAGAAGGGAAGGCGGAAAGCTCTTTTTAAAGGGCGATAAATGTTATACAGGCAAGTGCCCGTTCGAAAAGAGGCCCATGGCTCCCGGCCAGCACGGCACCGGCAGAAAGAAGGTCTCCGAATACGGCCAGCAGCTTCGCGAAAAGCAGAAGGTCAAGAGGATTTACGGCGTTCAGGAAGGCCAGTTCAGGGAATGCTATGAAACGGCAGACCGCATGAAGGGCATCACCGGTGAAAACATGCTCTCCCTGCTCGAAAGAAGACTGGACAACGTTGTATTCCGTCTGGGCATCGGCGCGTCCCGCGCACAGGCAAGACAGCTTGTAAACCACGGTCATTTCACCGTAAACGGCAAAAAGGTAAACATACCTTCTTATATAGTTAAAAAGGGCGACGTAATCGCAGTTAAGGAAAGCAAGGCGGGCAACAAGTTCTTCACCGAATTAAAGGGCGTAAAACCCGCGGCTAACATGCCCAAGTGGCTTGAATTCGACAGCGAAAAGCTTGTAGGCAAGGTTATAGAGCTGCCCGTAAGATCGGATATCGACAGCCAGATTTCCGAACACATGATAGTCGAGCTGTACTCCAAGTAATAAAACCCTATAAGGAGGTAGTATAATGATCGAAATGGATATGCCCAAAATCGAAGTGGAAGAAAGCGAGGACCAGTCGTACGCAAAGGTCGTAGTTGAACCGCTTGAAAAGGGTTTCGGTCTTACAATAGGCAACTGCCTTAGAAGAATACTCCTGTCCGCGCTCCCCGGTGCGGCGGCTCAGGGAATAAGATTTTTGGACGGCAGCGTAAAGCACGAGTTTTCCGCCGTGCCCGGCGTCAAAGAGGACGTAACTGAGATCATACTCAACCTCAAAACGCTGGCTATCAAAACCAAGGTCACCGATAAAGATTACGTAAAAGTAGTTCACCTCTACAAGGAAGGTCCCGCCGATGTCAAAGCTTCCGACATCGAGCAGGACGCCGAAATAGAGATAATAAACGGCGATCAGCACATCTGCACGGTAGACGCGGGCTCTAAGATAGATATGGAAATAACCATAGGCAGGGGCAGAGGCTACAAGGGCGCCGATCATACTCGCAGCGACCTTATCGACTACATCCCCATCGATTCTATCTACACCCCCGTAAAGAAAGTAAATTACAATGTGGAAAGCACCCGCGTAGGTCAGAACACCGACTATGACAAGCTCGTACTTGAAGTATGGACCAACGGCGCTTTCAGCGCAAAGGAAATCGTTTCCCTTGCGGCAAAGATAATGCAGGATCACATCAGCCTTTTCGTAAACCTCTCGGATACGATAAAGGGCATGGACATACTCGTCAAGAACGAGGACGACAAGCAGCAGCAGGTTCTTGCCATGGCCATAGAAGATATGGACCTCTCGGTACGTTCCTACAACTGCCTCAAACGCGCAAATATACACACTGTTGAAGATTTAACGAGAAAGACGGAAGACGAAATGCTGAAAGTAAGAAATCTCGGCAGAAAGTCGCTGGATGAAGTCATCTTAAAGCTCCAGTCTTACGGACTTTCGCTCGCTAACAAGGAGGACTAAAACAATGCCCGGTAAATTAGGAAGAACTACCAAGCAGAGAATGGCGATACTCAGGAACCAGGCTTCAGAGCTCCTGTGGTACGGCAAAATAAAGACGACTGCGGCAAGAGCTAAACAGCTCCAGTCTTATGTCGAAAAAATAATAACAAAGGCAGTTAACGCATACGACCTCAACGAGGAAATCGACGTTAAAACTACCGATAAAAAGGGTAAGGAAGTTACCGTAAAATCTGTAAAGGATACGCCTAAAAAGCTTGCAGCACGCCGCGATATAATGGCAAAGCTCCGCGACTTGCAGGAAGTAAAGGCCTTCAACGAAAAGAAGGCTGAATTCAAGGCACGCACCCAGGACGTGCAGCATCCTCTTATGGAAAAGCTGTTCAACGAGATCGCTCCCAAGTACGCACAGCGCAAGGAAGAGCTCGGACAGGGCGGCGGCTATACCCGCATCTATCTGCTCGGCGAGCGTCGCGGCGACGCATCCGAAGAAGCAATCATAGAGCTTGTTTAATTAAAAAAATACCCGCGCTTCGCGCGGGATTTTTTTATATAATCATAACTGAGCAAGCGGTATACAAAGCCGGTATGTTATGCCGTCATTACAAATAATGCAGATCGGAATATAAAATTATGATAAAGGAGGGGGCATGAAACGGGAAGTTCAGATTATAATCGATTATGTCGAAGGAAAAATTGATATCATAGAATTCAGGCAACTGTTCCGGATAAATGACAGATTGCAAAAGTTGCTTAAGAAAAAAAT
Source organism: Candidatus Coproplasma excrementavium (assembly GCA_018715195.1). Lineage (GTDB taxonomy): Bacteria > Bacillota > Clostridia > Christensenellales > Borkfalkiaceae > Coproplasma > Coproplasma excrementavium. The sequence continues at coordinate 7,507 of DVMA01000063.1, forward strand.
CAAACCGCGTTATGAGGCTTACAGAAGGTATGATTATAATATGTATAACTATCTTATGCAAAGTTATGAATTCAAAAAATTCAATTGGGACACTGTGGAAACCAGGTACACACTGCATTTTGTACTGAAAATGTGGTTAGATTGCTTTCATATTCCGTATGATAACAGCTACACCAGATATTCCGATGATTATAATTACATATTAAGAATTCAGCCGTCGTGGCTGGATATAACAGACGACCAGGGGCTGTTTGATAAGATACTGGCAGAAAGGCCGAAGGAATTATCCAGGACAAAACAAACAGAGTGGGGAAAAGCGGTATTAAGGAAAATGTTCAGATACGATAAGACTTATCCCCGCTGGGTACAAGACCCCGAATGGCCGATAGTAAACGGCAAGCCGCTTGTTTTCAGCCATCAGAGCAAAGAAAAGAATGGCGACGAAAGGGTTTACTATTATTTTTATGACCCCGAAACCAAGAAGGAAACAGTAATTACACAGATTTATTGATAATTAACATACCCCGTTGCTGTAAAAGTATTATATCCGTAAGCGGCAGATTTTAATGGTCATAGTCCTTCAGCTGACAGACAGTACAGGCGATATGACTGCGTATATGGCAAAAATTAGTTGTAAATGGTGGAAAATGTAAACGGCTGTTGCGTTTTTGAAATAAATTTTCAAATCAGGTGTTGACAGCGTGCCATAATGTGATATAATAATAGTACAGATATTTTCAAAGGAGAATTTTATGACTTGGTTTAATAAACTTCCTCGTCTTGCGCAGATTATTCTTCTCCTTATCCCCGGTGTGAACTGGATAGTTGAAATTGTGGTAAGGTGGAGTACTTGGCTTAAAAAGGGAGGCTTACTCAGACTGATTATATGTATAATCGTAACCATTCCTTCCGGTATCATTATCGGCTGGCTGGATATGATCTGGTGCCTTCTGTTCAAAAAACTTTGCTTCCAGTGAGAAACAACGGAGCGGCCGCGCAGTATGCGCGGCCGTCTTTGCTTATATGCGGCTTTCCGCAGCCTTTGCGTATCTCGGTTGTATATGCGGCATTTTGCCACAGTCTTTGCATATCTCGGCAATATCTGCGGCCTTTCGCGGTATGGCATATGAATATAAAACTCAAAAAGCGGCCGCGCAAAACTTTGCGCGGCCTCCTCAATTTATGTTTCAACATTTACAATCGGCGCAATCAAATCTTCGTTAGTT
>DVMA01000064.1 GCA_018715195.1 Candidatus Coproplasma excrementavium
AGTAAAATCAAAGACGGAATAACCTACAACTGCGAGTGCTACATCTGCCGCACCTATGCAAATCTCGGCAAGAACTACTGCACTACCCACGCCATTCAGAGAAAAGATATTGAAGAAATTGTGCTTGCGGATATCCGCGCAAAGTGCGACTTCGTTCTAAAAGACGAAAATGCCGCACGGGAAGAGTTTCTGAAAAGCAAGTCCAAACGCTCCACCAAGGCAAAGAATTCTGACCTTAAACAGCTCAACGCCAAGAAAAAGCGCATGGAAGAGTTAGACGTACTTATCCGCACCGCCTTTGAGGAAAAGGTCTTAAAGAAGATGCCCGAAAACTTATGCAACTCGCTCTGCGAAAGCTATCAGAAGGAACAGCAGACGCTGCAAACCGAGATAGCTACATTAGAGAAGAAGTTGCAGGAAGAGAGCAAGGACGAAGCCGACGTCGAGGAGTACATAAGACGCATAAAGCTGTATGGAACCTGCCCCGAACTTACAAGGGAAATGTGCCTGCAACTCATTGAGTTTATTACAATCGACGCAAAGACGGAGCACAATAACCGCTGGCACCCGCCTGCTCCCAGAAACATTCATATCTATTACAAACTGATAAACAAAGAACACGCAAAACCAATCGAGAATTAACCATACATTCCTTTTTGTACGCAATATAAAGAAGCCGGCGTCAACCAGGAAGTTGTGATGTTGTGGGACGGCCATTCGTTCGATAAGGACGTTAAAACTTCTGCGGTAGACAGGGGATATACGACCTATTCCGACGAGTACATAAAGGCCGAAGCCGAGAAGGTAAATTATGAATTTTAGGACGAAAAACGGGAGCAAAAAATGAGCCTTAAAAAGCCCTGAAAAGTTCCCATAAAAATTCCCAAAAGTTCCCAAAATCTGAATGAATTCAGCTTTTTAGCCGAAAAATGGGCTTTCAGACGGCAAAAAACGCCGAAAAACTGTTTGAAACCGCTTTACAGGGCTCCCGAAAAAGATTTGACGAAGTCAAAGATTTTTAGGGAAAAAGGAGCAAAAAGCGCAAAAAAAGGCAGGTTTTTTATCAAAACCTGCCTTAAAGTGTCGCTTTATTGCGACGATTTGGCTGGGGCGAAGTGATTTGAACACCCGAATGACGGAGTCAGAGTCCGTTGCCTTACCGCTTGGCGACGCCCCAATATTGATTTTTTTGCGTTGAAACAGGGTCTCCTAGTCAACGCTTAAATATTATATAAAACTAAATGCAAAAATACAAGCGTTTTTGCCCCATGTTTGCAAGTTTTTTAAAAAATTTATGGCGGGTGGGCGGGAATAATATAAGCTGCTCAATTTCAGCGATTTAATTTTTAAAGAGCGAGGGGGAAAAGAGTGGTCTGCTCTGCGTTGAAATGGCGAACTGGCCTTACATCTGTGCGGCGTGGTGGGTGCGTGGCCTTGATTTGTACAGATAAAGAAGTTGTGTGCGACAAAAAATGTATGTGCCGCGCAAAGTGGCGCGCTGAATTTTAAGGCGGCAAACCTTTTCTTTTTCGGCATAGGTCGACCTTGTTTTTATATGACAGAAATTTGCGTACAGGCAATCAAAAGCAAAACAGTTGACAGCGCGCGGTTTGTATTTTAAAATTATGTTGACGATATTTTTCCGCCCTTTAAGCGGCAATTTACGGCCGCATTTTGCCGTGTTTTTTGTCCGTTACGCAAAAATATACTTTTCTGCACCTACGGGCGTGACAGGCGTAATTTTTGACCCGATACAAAAAATATTGCAGTAATTAAAGGATATATGGCGGTCAATTTACTATCAGGGGGTTGCCAATGCTTGCCTATACTTATGTGGATAACGGCAGGTTCGAACTCAGAGATAAACCCGTGCCCAGTGTGCTGGGCCCGCGCGACGCGGTGGTAAAGGTTACGCTTGCCAGCATATGTACAAGCGACCTGCACATACTGCGCGGCGCCATACCGCGCGCCGTAAAGGGCATTACCGTCGGCCACGAGATGGTCGGAGTGGTGGAGCGGGTTGGCTCCGCCGTAACGCACGTTGTCCCCGGCGACAGAGTGTGCGTAAACGTGGAGACGTTCTGCGGCGAGTGCTGGTTCTGCAGGCGCGGATATGTGAACAACTGCACGGACAGACACGGCGGTTGGTCGCTCGGTTGCCGCATAGACGGCGGGCAGGCGGAGTACGTCCGCGTGCCGTTTGCCGATACGGGCCTTACAAAAATACCCGACGGAGTATCTGACGAGCGCGCGCTGTTTGTAGGCGACGTGCTTGCCACGGGATACTGGGCGGTTAAGATTTCTGAGCAGGAAGAGGGCGACTGCGTGCTGATAATCGGCGGCGGCCCCGTGGGGGTATGCGCGGCGGCGTGTGCGCGGCTTAAAAAGCCTTCACGGCTCATAATATGTGAAAAGAACGCGGGCAGACGAAAGTTTGCGGCGCGTATGTTTCCCGAGGCGGAGGTAGTTTGCCCCGAGGATATGCCGCGGGTAATATCTTCGATGCCGCGCGGCGGCGCCGACAGAGTGCTTGAATGCGGCGGCAACAGAAAGACTTTTGAAATGGCGTGGAAGTATGCCCGTCCCAACGCGTGCGTAGTGATAGCCGCGCTGTACGAGGGCGCGCAGAGCCTGCCATTGCCCGAGATGTACGGCAAAAATCTGACACTGAAATTCGGCGGAGTGGACGGCTGTGACTGCGCGGAAATTCTGCGGCTCATTTCGGAAGATAAAATAGACGTTTCTCCGCTTATAACGCACACTTTCCCGCTCAGCGACATTGCCCGAGCGTACGAGCTGTTTGCAAGCGGCAGAGACGGCGTTATGAAAGTGGCAATAAGGCCTTAAAAGTGCGTTGATTTGGCCATATATGGCCGTCAATTGAAGCGTGCCGCGCAGGTTGCGGCGCAATCTGGCGCGAAAAATGCGCGCGGGGGAAGAGGATGGACTTCGGCAATTTTATACTCAGTTTTGTATTGCAGATGGTGGCCACGCTGGGACTGATTTTTCTGTTCGGCAAGATAATAGCGCTGTGCAACGGCGCATTTTACCGCAACTTCGGTTCCCGCGGGCGGGCGGTCTGCTACGCTACGGGGTTTATCGGCACGCCCGTGCACGAGGCCTCTCACGCGCTGATGTGCCTTATTTTCGGGCACAGAATAACGGACATAAAGTTCTTTCAGCTCAACTCTTCGGACGGAACGCTGGGATATGTGCACCACGCATACAACCCGCGCAATCTCTACCAGAAGGTCGGCTGTTTTTTCATAGGCATTGCGCCCGTGCTGGTGGGTGCGCTCATACTTGCGGGCCTTTTATACCTTCTTCTGCCCGAGTTGTTTGCGGGCGTTTCCGCGGAGATAGCGGCGGTGGACTTTGCAGGCGACGCGGGCGCGTCGCTGGGGCATATATGGCGGTCTTTTGTGCTTATGTTCTCCTACATCGGCACCTGGCAGTGGTGGGTTTTTCTGCTTGTGGGCAGCCTTATCGCGCTGCATATGACGCTGAGCAGGGAGGACGTGAAGGGCGCTCTTTCGGGCATAGTGGCCTATCTTTTTATCTTCCTAGTGGTGGACGTGGTGCTTGCGCTGGTGAATGAAGGCCTGCTCTCTGCGTTTACGGGCGGGGTTATGGCGTGCGGCGCGTTTTTGCTGTTTTTCTTCTGCATTTTCCTGGTTATTGCGCTTTTGCTGCTGGCCATTTCGCTGATATACCGCGCTATATCTTCAAAAAAGTAGTCCGTACAATTTGTGTGCATTTACACAAAATCGCACAACAGGCCGATAAAATTTCGGCTTTTTGTTTCCGCCGCTCCGCGGCGGTGTATATAAAAGTGAGAGAATTTCAGCGGCGGACATTTTTGCGCCCTTTCAGAGCGTCTTGCCCGTCACGGCAGGGAATATGAAAAAGTTAAAAAATTTTTTCAGCAATCTTGACATTGCTGGCGCGGCCATTGCGGCGGTTATGCTGGTCATAGGCATACTGTTCATCATATTTCCGCAGGGTCTGCTTAAAATAGTATGCTATGTTTCCGGTGCGATTGTGGTAATCGGCGGGCTGACGAGGGCCATACTCGGATTCAAGGCCGATACGGAGGTGCACGCCTACGACATAATCACGGATATATTCATAGTGGCTGCGGGCGTGCTTCTCATTATCTCCCCGGACTTTATTGCGGAGCTGGTCACCGTGCTGCTCGGACTGCTGCTGCTTGTGGACAGCGTGCTCAAACTGATTGACAGCCGCCAGGCCTACAAGTCGGGCGGGGAGTGGATACCGGGCGTGGTGATAGGCGCTGTCTGTGCGGTGCTGGGCATAGTGATAATCTTCAACCCGTTTGCAACCACGCGCCTTCTGATGGTGTTTGTGGGCATATCCATGGTGCTGGACGCCGTGTGCAGCCTGGCCGTATACATATATTTTGCCGTGCGCGACGGCAAGGAACAGCCCCCGCGCGACAACGTTACCGACATCTGAAAATCAAGGCCGCGATTTAAGCGGCAGGCGACCGCGCGGAATATGCGCGGTCGCCTTTGCATAAAAAACTGAAATTCTAATCTAACAGTATTTTGTGCTCTTTCCGAAACTGCTTTAACTCTGCATTTTAAGGCGGCAAAGCCTTAAATTTTTCGCGGAAGAATAAATTTTACCCCGACTGCGCACAATGGCGGTGTATAAGGCGACACGTTTTGCCTGCCGCCGCGCGTATTCCGTCAAAATTATATGCCTGTCAATAGTTGACAAATCAACAAATTTTTTATAGAATTTAAAAAGATTTCAAAAAAGGCATTGACAAATCGAGGAATACTTATGAAGGAAAGAAAGTTAATTGCAGCGGTGACGGCGGTATATTTTGTGCTTATGACGGTAATCGCCGCACTGTATATTCACTACGCCACAACCGCGTGGAAGGCTGCGGCAAGCGGACTGTTTTTTGTCGGCGCGCTTGTTTTTGCGCTCATTGCGCAGCTGCGCGGATACAAGGGCTACGCCGCATTTAAGTGGCTGGTGCTCGGCGCGGCCGCGCTCTGCCTCGGCGGAGACATAGCCATAGATTTCAACTTTGTGGCGGGAATGGCGCTCTTCGGCGCGGGTCACATTCTGTACATAGCGGCGTTCTGCTCTGTAAATTCTGTGGGCTGGCGCACGGTACTGCCCGCGGCGGCGCTGATAGTGTTCGCCGTGCTGTGGCTTACGCTCTATCCCGCGTACGATTTCGGCGCAATTCTGCCCGCAGTCATAGCCTACGCCGTTATAATCAGCATAATGCTGGGCAGAGCGGCGGGCGTTGCGCTTGACGGGCAGGTTCCCGCGGAAGTGCGCATATGCGCCTTTTTCGGCGCGGCGCTCTTCTTCGTGTCCGACTTCTTTTTAACGCTCAACAGTTTTGCGGGCGGCGGCGATACCTTCCGCATACTCTGCCTGGGAACGTACTATCCCGCGCAGTTTCTGCTCACGGTGTGCGTGCTGCTTGCTTCTGTAAGCGGAAAGGCGCGCCGCAGACCTGAAATGAACGTGTTCAAAAGGCTGTACTGCCGCGCGTTTCAGTCGGCGTTCAGACTGGCCATACCCCTTCTTCCCTACCGTCAGCCCAAGCCGCTCTCCAGCATGGCGGAGGCTGCCGAACTGCTTGAAAGGGAGGGCAAGAGGCACGCGCTGATTGTCACCGATAAAAATCTGTATAAAATAGGCATATGCAATTCTCTGCAGAGCGCCCTTTCGGAGCGCGGCATAGCTTACAGCGTGTACTCCGATACGGTAGCAAACCCCACTACGGCCAACTGCGAGGAGTGCGCAAAGCTGTATAAGTCCGATGGCTGCGACTGCCTGATTGCAGTGGGCGGCGGCAGCGCTATGGACTGCGCGAAGGGTGCTGGCGCGCTTATCATAAAGCCGCACAAGACGCTTGAAGATATGCGCGGCGTGCTCAAAGTCTTCGGACGTCTTCCGCTGTTCATAGCCGTACCCACCACGGCGGGCACGGGCAGCGAAACTACTATCGCCGCGGTAATTACCGACGCGGTCACGCGCGACAAGTTCACTATAATTTCCTTCTGCCTTGCTCCGCACTACGCCATACTCGACCCCGAAATGACTGTCGGACTTCCGCCCGCAGTCACGGCCACAACGGGCATGGACGCGCTCACGCACGCGGTGGAGGCATACATAGGCAGGTCAACCACAAAGCTCACAAGGCATATGGCGGTGGAGGCGGTCAGCGCAATCCGCGCCAATCTCTATACGGCCTATTCAGACGGGCAGAACAGACAGGCGCGCAGGCGCATGCAGTACGCCGCGTACTGCGCGGGGCTTGCGTTCACCATATCGTACGTGGGCTATGTGCACGCGGTGGCGCACTCGCTGGGCGGAAAGTATAACACGCCGCACGGCCTTGCAAACGCCGTAATTCTGCCGTATGTACTCAGGTACTACGGCGCTGACTGCCGCAAAAGACTTGCCGACCTTGCAAGAAGAAGCGGCGTTGCCGAAGCTACTTCCTCCGACGAGGATGCGGCCGAAACGTTCATGAAGTTTGTGGAGGACCTCAACGAACGAATGAACATACCCAAAAAACTCAAAGTGGAGCAGGCAGACATTCCCGAGCTTGCAAGACATGCCGACAGGGAGGCCAACCCGCTCTATCCCGTGCCCCGTTTGATGAATGCGCGGGCGCTTGAAAAAATATATTACCTCATCAAGGAGTGAGAATAAAAATGAACGTAAACTTTTCAGAAATTCTCGAAAAGCAGAAAAAATACTTTGAAAGCGGGGCAACGCTCCCCGTGGACGCGCGCATTGCCGCGCTGAAAAAACTTAAGGGCGTAATTCTTTCCAGAGAGGAGGAGATATGCGCCGCGCTCAAGGAGGACCTCGGCAAGAGCTCCTACGAAAGCTATATGTGCGAAGTCGGCATGACGCTTGCCGAAATCAGCTATATGATAAAGCATACCCGTGCGTTCGCGCGCACAAAGACGGTGCCCACGCCCATGTCGCAGGCCATCGCCAAAAGCTACGTAAAAAAATCGCCCTACGGTTGCGTGCTTATCATGAGCCCCTGGAACTACCCCTTCATGCTGGCCATGGAGCCGCTCGTGGACGCCGTTGCCGCGGGCAATACGGCAATCGTAAAGCCCTCCGCGTACTCTCCCGCAACCAGCGCGGTGCTCGCAAAGGTGATAGCGGAGGCGTTCGCTCCCGAACACGTCACTACCGTGCTCGGCGGCAGAGCGGAAAATTCTGCGCTGCTGGATATGCCGTTCGATAAAATTTTCTTCACGGGCAGCGTTGCCGTAGGCAAGGAAGTAATGCGCCACGCGGCGGAAAGACTCATTCCCGTAACGCTGGAACTCGGCGGCAAGAGCCCCTGCATAGTGGATAAAACGGCCAACATCGCCCTCGCGGCAAGGAGAATTGTGTTCGGCAAATACCTCAACTGCGGTCAGACGTGCGTTGCGCCCGACTACATCATGGTGCACGCCGACGTAAAGGATAAGTTTATTGAGGCGGTAAAGGAGGAGATTGTAAAACAGTTCGGCAAAATCCCCCTGGAAAATCCCGCGTACGGCAAGATAATCAGCCGCAAACACTATGACAGACTGTGCGGCCTTATAGATGAAAGCAAGGTTGTGTTCGGCGGAGAGACGGAGGAGGATAAGCTGAGGATAGCTCCCACCGTAATGGACGGCGTCACCCGCGAGGACGCGGTTATGGGCGAGGAAATCTTCGGCCCGATAATGCCCGTGCTCACCTATACCGATGAAAACGCGCTCATTGCCGATATCAATGCACACCCGCACCCGCTGGCATTCTACGTATTCACTTCCGACAAGGCGTTTGCCGACAGACTCACCGAGCGCTGCGCATTCGGCGGCGGCTGCATAAACGATACCATAATGCACCTTGCAACCTCAGAGATGGGCTTCGGCGGCTTCGGCGCAAGCGGCATGGGCAGCTACCACGGCAGGGACGGCTTTGACTGCTTCACGCACAAAAAGTCGATAATGGATAAGTCCACGTGCGTGGATATGGCGGTAAGGTACCAACCTTACACCAAGTCCAAGGCAAAACTTTTAAAAATGTTCTTAAAGTAAGCTTGCATAAAAATTATTTGTCTTGCAAACTTTTAAACTATGGTATATAATATAAGCGCGGCAAATTTTTTGCCGCGCTTATTCTTGTATTAAAGTATTTGCGGCATATGTGCGGGTCAATTGCATATTTTCCGCAGAAAGGCAGGTGTCAGAGTGAAAAAACTTTCGGACAGGGAGATACTCGCCATAGATAAAAATTCCATTCCCGCGGATAAGGTTATGGAATACAAAATGCAGATAACTTCCTTCATTCAGCGCAAAAACAAGTCCATACGCGCCCTTATGATAGCCGCCAGCGCGGTCTTTGTGGTGCTTATGTTCTTCATAGTGATTGCGCGCGGAGCGGAGCTCATTGAAAAATATCCCGCCGTATTCTGGTCTGTATGCGGCGTGCTGGGCGCAGCCTTTGTTGTGCTTGCGGTGCTCGTGGGCATGAATATGTATGTGTTCAGAAAATTTTTGAAAAAATTTGAGTAAGTCGGCCTTGCGTTAACATTTTTTTTACACGGCGGGGATATAATCTGAAAAAACATAAAAAGCGCCGCGGGATATTTTTATGCCGCAGAAGCTTTTGTCGGGTGGGTTTATGCTTAACATTCTCGTTGCGGAAGACGATGTAAATCTCAACAAAATAGTCTGCTCTGCGCTCGTTTCGGCGGGGTATGACGCGGTGTCCTGCCGCGACGGTGCCGAGGCGATTGAAAAATTCGGCGAGCGGCATTTCGATATGATAATTTCCGACATAATGATGCCCGCGGCCGACGGGTTTGCGCTGCTCTCCGCCGTAAGGGAGGCAGGCAGCGACGTACCCGTTATTTTTATGACCGCGCTGGACGATATGCCCTCCAAACAGAGGGGTTATCGCCTTGGCATAGACGACTATATAGTAAAGCCGTTCGATGTGGCCGAACTTATCCTTCGCGTGCGCGCCGTGGCCCGCCGCGCGGGTATAAACCGCAGCAAAAAGCTGGAGCTTGGCAACCTTGTCATGGACGAGGACGAGCATACCGCCTATGTGGACGGTCGGGAAATTGCACTCACCGTGCGTGAATTCGATATTCTCTTCCGACTTCTTTCCTTCCCAAAAAAGACCTTCACCCGCGCAATGCTTATGGAAGATTTGTGGAACTATGACAGCAACGCAACCTCCCGCACGGTGGATGTGTATATGGCCAAGCTGCGCGAAAAGACGGCCGCCTGCAACGGCTTTGAAATTGTAACGGTGCACGGCCTGGGCTATAAGGCGGTGCTTAAATGAAAGGCGGGCGAAAAGGGCGCGCCGCAGATAAGGGCGCGGATGGCAGGGAGTACGGCTACGGCGCACAGCGCACGCTGTTCGGCGTGGTAAGTTACCTTGCATACTTTGTCGCCGTTGCGGCAATAGCCACAATTTCAATACTTTCATACGAACTCATTTTAAAAGCTCACGGCGGTGTTGTCGCGGCGGCGGCTACGGCGGTAATTCTTGTGGTGCTCTCCGTCGTGCTTGCGGTAATAGCGGCGGGGATGAGAAAGGCCCGCGCCGAACAGCCCGTAAAGAACATACTTCTCGCCACGGAAAAAATCACCCGAGGCGACTTTGAGGTGTACCTCAAGCCCCGCCACGCGTGGGGGAGGTATGACGAGTACGACATCATTGCCGAAAACATAAACAGAATGGCGGCTGAGCTTTCAAAAACGGAGATGCTGCGCTCCGACTTCATTGCCAACGTCTCGCACGAAATCAAGACGCCGCTCTCTGTAATTCAGTCATATGCGGGCGCGCTTATGAGTGAAAAGGACGAGCAAAAGCGCGGAGAATATGCCGCTACGCTTGCGGCCGCGTCAAAGCGGCTGACGCTTCTCGTAAGCGACATACTCAAGCTCAACAAACTGGAAAACCAGAAAATTTTCCCCGAAAAGAAGACTCTGGAGGCGGGCGAAGTTCTGCGCGGCTGCGTGCTCTCCTATGTGGATAAAATAGACGAAAAGGGCATAAACCTCGATTGCGACATAGAAGATTTTACTATGTCCGCAGACGAGGGCTTTCTGGAAATTATATTCAACAATCTGCTGTCCAACGCCGTAAAATTTACTGAAAGGGGCGGCAATATAGCCGTTTCACTCAAAAAAACAGGCGGATATGCGCAGTTTGCGGTCAGGGATGACGGCTGCGGAATGTCGGCCGAGACGGGTGCGCACATATTCGATAAGTTCTATCAGGGCGACACCTCGCACTCGCAGGAGGGCAACGGCCTGGGACTTGCGCTTGTAAAGCGCGTCATAGATATCTGCGGCGGGGAAATTAACGTAAACAGCCGCGTCGGCGGCGGCAGCTGCTTTACCGTGCGGCTGGCTGTCAGCTGATTTTTCAAAAGGGCGGCATATATGCCGCAATTAACCATATCAGGGCGTGCCTTCAGACCGTAGCGTGTCTGCCGCGTTGATGGCGCATAAAATCTATCTGAATAAAAAAGAGCGGCACATATGTCGCAGATAACGCAGGGCGGATAAAATGAGCGGCTGGGAAAAGTTTAAAAAATTCATAAAAAATCCCGGCCCCTGGCTGTGGGCTTTTCTGGCGGCTTTTGCAGTATGTGCGGCGGTCGCCGTGATTGTCGCGCTTATATGGAACGGAACTAACCCCGTTTCCTACTTTCTGTACGCGCTCATGCTCGTGCTTGCAATCTACTGCGTCTGCGCGGGTGCAAAGCCCGCCAAGGCATGGATAATAAAAAAGCTGCATTCCAACAGGCTCACCGCTAACCTAATTTCAGACTACGGCTACCGCACGGTGATGTTTTCGATTGTCTCCGCTGTGATAAGCGGGGCGTACGCCATCTTTCTCGCGGTGCTCGGCGCGGTGTATTCTTCGGCCTGGTACGGACTGTTCGGCGGCTACTATATCGTGCTCACCGCAATGCGCGCCCTTGTAATCTTCGGCGCGCACAGGATAGGCAAAAAGTATGCAAAGGGCCAGGCCGCGCGTGCGCGCACAAAACTGTATTTCGGCTGCGGCGCAATGCTCATAGTGCTGGCGCTGGCGTTTACGGCGCTCGCGTCCGTGCTGATGTTCGGCGGCAGAGCGGCCGCCTTCGGACTGTACGGCGCAATAATTATGGCCTGCTACACCTTTTATAAAATAATAATTTCGGCAATAAATGCTCTGAAAACAAGAAAATACCGCGACTTTACGCTCCAGTCTCTGCGCAACATCAACTTTGCTGACGCGCTTGTATCGCTCTTCGCGCTGGAGATTGCGATGATAGCCACCGTAGGCGCGGCGCAGGCCGAAGATATGACTGCGCTAAACATTGCAATGGGCGGCGTGGTGTTTGCGCTCACATTCGGACTGGGAGTGTATATGATGGCAAGTGCCGCCGTGCGCCTTAAAAAGCTGACTTCCGCGGTCGGCATTTCGGAAGAGGTTTCAGAACAAAAAAGTGAAAACGGTGAGCGTCAGACCGTTGAGGAAAGGGACTATGAGTGAAGAAAATCAGTTCAGTTACAGCTATTTTGCGCCTACCGAGGAGGAACGCAGACAGATTGAGTCCATACGCGGACAGTACCTCGGCCGTACTGCGGCGGAGGCCAAGCTGGAACTTATGAAAAAACTGGATGGCCGCGTACATAAGTGGCCCGCGGCCGCGGCGATAACGTGCGGCGTTCTGGGTCTGCTTATATTCGGCGGAGGGCTTGCACTCTGTCTGGAAGGCGCTCTGGCCGCGCATATGGCCGTGGGAATTGTGCTCTCCGTTGTCGGTTTTGCGGTAATGCTTGTTGCAAAGCCGCTTCATTCGCGCATTCAGCGCGCCTTGAAATCAAAGTACGGCGATACAATCTTAAAACTTTCGGCCGAACTGCTCGGCGGGGACGGTGACGAAAAATGAGCGGATATTCATTCGAGGACGATAAACTGGCCATAACCGTCAAGGCGGACGGCGCCGAGGATATAAAGAAGGCGTATGCCGTGTTCGGCTGGCGTCTTGTAAAGCAGTACGGCGACGAAAAATACGGCGACATCATTCATATGGACTTTGTCAGAGAGCATAAAATCGAGGGCAAGGACAGGTTGCAGCTCCTTCAGGTGCGCTTTGAAGTGGCGGTAAACTTTCTCGGCAAGGCTCCTGGCAGACTCTCCGTCCGCGCGGGCATAATAGGCGCCCTTCTCTCGCTGATAGGCATTGCGCTCATCGTGTACGGCGCGGTGGTGGCGTTCTATTCCACGACCACCGTGTTCTATGCCACGGGCATAGGCGTTATCTCCGGCGGAATACTGTTCGTGGTGTTTGCACTGTTTGTGGCGAACAAGGTGTTCACTACCGACAAGCAGAAGTACGGCGCCGTTGCGGCCGTCCTGCGGGACAACATAAAAGACATTCTTGCCGAAGCTTCGCGCATAACGGGGGTGAAAAATGCGGGTTAAAAACAGAACTCTGCGCCGCCAGCGCGAGGCGCATATGCCCAAATCACCCGACGGCACGTATGTGCGCATAAAGACGGAGCGCCGCGGCGTGGGTAAGATAAAGACTATGGGCATACTGCTGATTGCGCTTTTGCAGCTCGCGCTCATAATCTGTCTGCATACGCTTGCCGCCACCGCATTGCGCTGGTACATGATTTTTTCTGTGGTAATGGATATATTCACCTGCCTTTACATTCTGGCGTCGTCAAAAAACAGCCGCTCCAAGGCCGTGTGGATAATGATTGTGCTCATACTCTTTCCCGTGGGGTTTTTAATCTTCTTTCTGTCTGACGAGCGCATATTTTTCCGTTCGTCCAGAAAGCGTTACGAGAGAATTTTAGCATCCTCCGCGGGCATGCTTACGGGCTGTACGACGGCAGATATGCCCGAATCAACCGCCCGCGCATGCACCTATCTGGAAAACGCCACGGGGTACGTGCCTTATAAAAACACCACTGCGGAATACTTTCCTTCGGGCGCTTCGGCGTTCGACGATATGCTGGAAAAATGCGCCGCGGCGGAAAAATTCATCTTCATAGAATACTTCATAATAGCCGAGGGTGCGCTGTTCAAGCGCATGTTCTCCGTACTGGCCGAGCGCGCCGCCGCGGGCGTGGACGTGCGCGTGATATATGACGACATGGGCTCGGGCGGGCGCATATCTCACAAGGTAAAAAAGCGCGTGCGCGCGGCGGGAATACAGATGTGCGCGTTCAACAAGCTCGTGCCGCTGTACAAGATAGGCATGAACTACCGCGACCACCGCAAAATAACCGTTATCGACGGGCTTGTGGCGTACACGGGCGGCATAAACATTGCCGATGAATACGTAAACGAAAAGCGCCTGTACGGCTACTGGAAGGACAACGCCGTGCGCCTGGAAGGGGACGCGGTACAGGGTTTCACGCTTATGTTTCTGCGCCAGTGGGAGTTTGTCACGCGAAAGACTTTCGACTATTCCCCCTATCTGTATGCGGGCGAGGGCAAGTTTGCCGAACCCGTTTCGTCAGAGGATAGTGCGGGGGCAATTGAAAGTGAGGACTTGTCTGACGGCCTTGGCGATCCCGCGGATATTACTCTGACTGAAAACCTGCCTCTGCCCGAAAGCGAAGAAAGTCCGTGCGAGGCGGAGGAAAACTCCGATACTCTCGATACGACCGCCGAAGTTGCTGAAAATGCTGACACTCTTGATACGGCTGAACCCGCAGAAACGGCCGAAACTAACGAAACGCCCGAATCAGCCGACTCCTTTGAAACTGCGGAAACCGCGGAAATCACAGAACACGCCGAGGCTGCTCAGACCGCTGAAATCATAAAACCCGCAGAAACGGACGGACTGACCGAATCTGATGCGGGCGCGGAAAAAGCATTGGAAGAGGGTGAGGAGCAACCCGTTCAGACGGGAGCGGGACAGACCACCGTTGCCACCGAGGCGGAGAGAATAGCCGCGGAGGGCGGCAATGAGAAGGACGCCTCTGACGAAATTGTGGCGGAGGAGTCTGCGCCCCGCCGCGGCGGAGTATTTCTGCCGTATGCCGCGGGTCTTGAGTACCGCGACCCCGTTGTGCGCGACGTGTATGCGGGCGTAATCTCCCAGGCAAACGAGCGTCTGTGGATAATGACGCCCTACTTCGTGCCCGATGACACCATAACCAACCTGCTTGCAAGCAAGGCGCGCAGCGGCGTGGATGTGCGCATAGTTCTGCCGGGCATTCCCGATAAGGGGTTTGTATACCTTATTTCGCTGGACAATGCCGACCGCCTTACGCAAAGCGGCGTAAAGGTGTATACCATGTCGGACGCGTTCGTGCATACCAAGTCGGTACTTACGGAAAAGTGCGCGGTGATAGGCTCTGCCAACTTCGACCTCCGTTCGTTCTTCCAGCAGTACGAAAATGCGCTCTACTCTGATGATGACGCCGTTATGCAGGGACTTGAACTGGACTTTGAAAATACCTTTCCCGAGTGCGTTCAGCGCACGCTGGTGAGGGAGCAGGTGGGACTGGTGCGCACTCTTCTCACCGCAATTTTACAGATTTTTGCACCTATGATGTGATTTTAGCGGCGG
>DVMA01000065.1 GCA_018715195.1 Candidatus Coproplasma excrementavium
CGGCAAGTCTGTCCGATTCGTCTATTATTACCTGAAGGTGCTGGTTTCTCTTTTCGGGATTGTCGCCCGAAATTTCCTTTATCATAGAGGCGTAAGCCTTAATCATTGTCAGCGGAGTCTTCAGGTCGTGCGAAACGTTGGCAAGCAGTTCCTTCTGAAATCCGTCCGTCTTTTTTATCTCGGCGCAGGCGTAGTTGAGCGCATCGGACAGATGGGCAATCTCCTCGTACTCTGCAGAGGCAAACTTAACGTCATAATTGCCCTTTGCCATCTTGTTTGCCGTGGCGGTAAGTCCTTTCAGCGGGTCAGAAATCTTTTTAGCCATACTGTACGCCACAAGCAGCGCAATCAGAATTACCAGTATACCCAGAACGAGCATGCTGCGCTGAATAAAGTTGAGCGCATTATTTGCAAGGTCCACCGAATATCTCACTACCAAATAGTTGGGCGCACCCGGAGAAGATGCGAAAGACGTCAGCTCGGCATAGGTATACACGTTGCCCGTAACATATTGCAGACTCTTGCCGTCAAAATCGGTTATGCGGTCGACTATGCCGTCGTGAACATTCTTCCAAAATTCTCTCTCGCTGTCGCTGAGTCTCTGTTCGATAGGTACGACAATGTCACCGTCTATGGTAAGCACGGCAATATTGACGTTGTTTTCAAACGCCTCGAGCTCGATATACTCGTCCACGAGAAGATAGGCCTGAACGTTATCGTCGGGCGTCTGTTCAAGCATTCCGCTGACAGATACCCCCACCTTTCGTATTTTATCCTGGGTGAAGGAAGAGATAGTGCCCTGCACAATGAGGTAACAGATTATGCCGACAAACAGAATTATGAAGAACGCCAAGAAGCAAAAATTTTTCCAGAGCGTAAGGTTGAGGCTGCGCAGCCTTTTCAACCCTCTTTTTTCAGACTTCAAATTTGTATCCCAACCCCCTGAGCGTGACTATGAATTTTCTGTACTGTTTAAGATTGCTGCGGAGCATTTTTATGTGCGTATCAACCGTGCGGTCATCGCCGTAAAAATCAAAGCCCCACACATCCATGAGAAGTTTTTCGCGCGTGAGCGCTATTCCGCGGTTCTTTACGAAATAGAAGAGTATTTCATATTCCTTGGGGGTAAGTTCGGCCTTTTCGCCGTCAACGTACACATTGCGGCCCGCCATATCAATCGTAAGGCCTTCAAACTTGTACACATCGTTTTTAGGCTCTTCCTTCCCCGCGCTTCTGCGCTTGGTGACGGCGTTTATGCGCGCCATTACTTCCTTCGGCGAAAAAGGCTTTGTAACGTAGTCGTCCACGCCTATTTCAAAGCCGAACAGCTTGTCATACTCTTCGCCGCGCGCCGAAAGCATAATTACGGGCGTATCCTTGGTCTTTCTTATTTCCTTGACGGCGGAAAAACCGTCCAGCTTGGGCATCATTACGTCCATAAGAATAATGTCGTAATCGTTGTCGCGACACATGCGCACTGCCTCCATGCCGTCGGCAGCCTCAAACGCCTGATTGCCCTCAAACTCAACGTACTCCTTGAGCACGTTGCGGATCATATCTTCGTCGTCTACTATAAGCACTTTCATAAGTAATACCGCCTTAAAGGTGTTTTTATACTATATTCTTTTAAACTGTTTTCATATCCGTTTAAACACATTTAACATAATTATATAATATCTGCTTTAAGTATCAATGAAATATAAGTGAAATTTATTCCATGCCTCGTTTTCGCCCGCAGGCGGCGCAAATTTTTTCTTCGCGTCAACTTTTCGGAACTGAATTTAGGTAAGTTACACGCGGTCTGCCATTCCCTCCCCCGCCTTACCGCGACCGAAAATTTTTTTAAAAAAGAATGAACAAACGTTTGACAAACAGTGCATACGGTGCTATAATCAGTTTAAACAAATGTTTGAACAGCTTTGCACTTTCGGGTCGGGGCAAAAAGCTCCGTTGTGCAGGCTGCGGACATCTGCGCGGCGACTGCCGCTACGGGATACACCATGTTAGACGCGACCACTCTTCAAATTCTTACTGAAAGCGCTAAATACGATGTTTCCTGCTCGTCATCGGGTTCAAAACGGGCGAACCGCGAGGGCGGACTGGGGAATGCTTCCGTCGGGGGAATATGCCACTCCTTTACTCCCGATGGAAGATGTATCTCCCTGCTTAAAATTCTCATGAGCAACGAATGTCTGTACGACTGCGAATACTGTCCCAACCGCCGCTCTGCGGACGTGAAAAGGGCGCGCATAACGCCGGAAGACATATGCAATCTCACAATAAATTTTTATAAGAGAAACTATATCGAGGGGCTGTTCCTCTCCTCTGCGGTGTTCGATTCGCCGAACAGAACAATGGAACTGCTCACCGAAACGGTGATGCGGCTGAGGAAGGTGTATAACTTCAACGGCTACATTCATTTAAAGGGCATACCGTATGCCGACGAAACGCTTGTAATGAAGGCGGCAAGGTATGTTGACCGAATGAGCTACAACATAGAACTTCCGAGCGAAAAGTCGCTTAAACTGCTTGCTCCGCAAAAGACAAAGGACAGCCTCATTCAGCCGATGAAAAAATTGCAGTCGGCACTCATATACGACAAAGAAAACAAGATAAAGCGCGACAGAGTAATTCCCGCAGGCCAGACCACACAGATGATTGTGGGCGCCTCGCCTGAGAGCGACGGACATATTTTAAGGCTTACGGAATATCTGTACCGCAACATAGGACTTAAAAGAGTTTACTACTCCTCCTATATCCCCGTTGTAAAGAGCGACCTTCTGCCCTCCGACCCCGCGGGACTTCTGCGCGAACACAGACTGTACCAGGCCGACTGGCTGATACGTTTTTACGGTTTCGACGTGAACGAGCTGTGCGGCGAGGGCGAAAATCTTGACGCCGACTACGACCCCAAATGTGCCTGGGCGCTTAAAAACATGCACCTGTTCCCCGTGGAGATAAACAAAGCTCCGCTTGAGATGTTGCTGAGAGTTCCGGGAATAGGCGCAAGGAGCGCATATAAAATAGTCAATGCCCGAAGATTTGCATCGCTCGACTTTGATAATCTTGCAAAAATGCGCATAGTATTAAAGAGGGCCAGGCACTTTATAACGTGCAAGGGTAAGTTTTACGGTTCTGAAGCAAACGCCGCTCGCGCTCAGCTTCTGATCGATGAAAAGAGTTCTTCGGACGGCGGGCAGGAAAACGAGCAGCTTTCGCTGTTCTCCACCCCCTCTGAGGCACTGAGCGCCCTCACGGGAGAACTATGAACGTATTTATAACCGACGGCACATCGGAGGGATTTTACACGGCCGTATTCAACGCCTATCGGAAAAAGGACGCAGTGATAACATCCCGCCGCGACATGCAGCTTTCCTTTGACACTACTGCGCAGAACGTTGAAACGGACGCTGACAAGGCATTGCGCGTGCGGACAAAGCTGGATAAAATTGACAGATTCGCCGCAGGCGATATCGACTTAGCCCTAAGGAGCAACGATTCGCTGAAAGAACAGGCGGCGTTCGAATATATAAAACTGCTCGTGGAAAAGGGTCGCCCCGTGCGCAGAATGCTCTCCCTCCCGGCAGTGATAGAAATGACGGAAATCATTCATCGCGTAAAGGGCGAAATACACAACATGAAGGGCTTTCTTCGGTTCATGGAATCGGATAGCGGCGTGATGTATGCCCCATACTCGCCCGATAACGACATAACCGACCTGATTGCTCCGCATTTCAAGGCGAGAATGGGCGCGCAGAAGTTTGTCATTCACGATATAAAGCGCAAAAAAGCTGCTCTGTGCGACGGGAAAAGCTGGTTTATGGCTGAAGTCGGCGATGCGGAAATTTACCTTTCAGAATACGAAAAAGCATTCGAAAAGCTGTGGAAAAAATACTACGCCAGCGTAAACATAAAGGAACGGCCGCACGAAAAGCAGATGAAGGGCTACATGCCAGTGCGCTACTGGAAATTTCTGCCCGAAAAGAACAACCCTTCTACCGACTGAATTTCAGCTTGCATATCCTTTCATGGCACAGTAAAAGCAAGTGTCGGCGCGCGTGAATGACTGCGGTAATCTTTTCAGATAAGACCTGCCTTCATACAAACAGAAAAATTTTTAACAGCGATCACAACCACCCTTTAATACCTTCTTTATCATTAAAAACACAGGCGCCACACTTTGAGCGTGGCGCCTGCGTTTTATGTGGTTATTTTTTTGCTTTTTCAGCCACCTTTTTCAGCTGTTCGCAGGCAGAGGGCTTATCTTTCAGCTCTTCCACAATTTTATCGAAGAAAGGAGCAAGATAATTATTCTTTACGTCCTCAATTCTGCCGCCGTCGGCCGCCATTGTAAGTTCGCGGTCGATGGGCACTTTCGCAACTGCGGGTATGCCGTGCTCAAGCGCAATGGAATCGGCTACGCTTTCGCCGAATACGCTTATTTTTCTGCCGCAATCGGGGCAGGTCAGATAGCTCATATTTTCAACTATGCCGAGGATGGGCACGTTCATCATCTGAGCCATGTTTATCGCCTTGGAAACTATCATTCCTACAAGGTCCTGAGGTGTGGTTACAACAATTATGCCGTCAAGCGGAATGCTCTGGAACAGCGTAAGAGGCACATCGCCCGTGCCGGGAGGCATATCCACGAACATAAAGTCTACTCCCTGCCAAACGACATCCGTCCAGAACTGCAGAACGGTACCCGAAATGAGCGCGCCGCGCCATACAACGGGGTCGTCCTCGTTTTCAAGCAGCAGGTTCATGCTCATCATCTGAACGCCGCCCTTGCTTACGCAGGGATAAATGCCCAGCTCGTCTCCCCTCGCTCTGTCGTGCACGCCGAACATCTTGGGTATGGAAGGACCGGTTATATCGGCATCCATAACGGCGGTGACGTTGCCTTTTTCCTGGGAGGCCGCTGCAAGAAGGGCACACGTCATAGATTTGCCTACGCCGCCCTTGCCGCTGACAACGGCTATAACGCGCTTAATGTCGCTCATGGCGTGGGGCAGTTTTTTAAGACTTGCACCCTCGCGTGAGGGACAGTTTTCCCCGCATGAGCTGCAATCGTGCGAACAATTTTCAGCCATATACAAAACTCCTTAAAAATTAAAGCACCGCAAAAATGCGGAAAATACTATTGCTTTCCCATAAATTTTATGGCAAGCGGCATAAAAAGTCAAGTCATTACATATTTTGCGCAAAAAAATAAAGTAATTGCTTGCAAAAAAAGCATTTTTCTGTTAAAATAATTAAGCTGTGCTAGGCGGGGAGTTAGCGGTGCCCTGTACCTGCAATCCGCTACAGCAGGGCCGAACGTCTCTCTCGACGCAGCAGATGGAAGGCCGCGCTTTGTAAGGGGCGTTGATCGCAAGGTCTTATGCAACCGGAAGCTGCGAACCGTGTCAGGATAGGGATATAGCAGCACTAAACAGTCCGAAGGTGTGCCATAAGGTAGCTTTGCGGGAGTCACCTGCAAGGTTTAACGCTTCGGTTTGTTGCGGCAAAAGAGATTGCACAGTTTTTT
>DVMA01000066.1 GCA_018715195.1 Candidatus Coproplasma excrementavium
CCGCGCCGCCGCACTTTATATAAATGTCAGCGTCTGTACAGCTGTCTGCGCGTTTTAAAACTTGTCCCGTCCAAAGCGGGAAAAAATAATATACACTTTCCGCGGCCGTGCGGCATAAGCTAAAAGTATACGATGAAAAAGTGTGATGAAAGTTGCAAATTTTACTCTGCGCGAAAACTTAAAAAACTGGGCGCGCGCGTATTCGGCACGGGTGTGCGCGTGGCCCGTTCGGTTACGGTGTGGCGGGGCGCGCAGCTGTGCGGACCGTGCCTTGTAACGGGCAAAAGCACGCTGTGCGAAGGCTGTCGCATTCTGCCGTTTTCTGTGATAGATTCGGCGTTTATCGGGCGCAACGCCGTCGTGCGGCAGAGCAACCTTGAAAACTGTCGCATAGGCGAGGACTGTTCCGTCGGACCGTTTGCCTATATCCGCGCTCAGGCCGAAATAGGCAGCGGCTGCAGAATAGGCGACTATGTGGAAATCAAGAACAGCACCCTCGGTAAGGGCTGCAAGGCGGCGCATCACGCATACATCGGCGATGCCGCTCTCGGCAGCGGAGTAAACGTTGGCTGCGGCGTGGTTTTTGCCAATTACGATGGTAAAGTCAAGTCCCGCACGGTGGTGGGGGACGACTGCTTTATAGGCAGTAATTGCAACATAGTAGCGCCCGTATCGATAGGTAAGGGGGCATACATAGCGGCGGGAACAACCGTGTGTTCGGATGTGGAGGAACTCGGTTTCTGCATAGGCCGCCAGCGCGAAAAAGTCAAGCCGCGGGGCGCAGCGGGGAGGTATAAAAACGGGTAGATATTTCGGTACTGACGGCTTCCGCGGCAGAGCGGGCGACACGCTGCGGGCGGAGCACGCCTATAAAATCGGACTGTTTCTCGGCGGGTATTTCGCAGGCGAAAAGGGCAGAAAGTGCAGGGTGGTAATCGGCAAGGATACGCGCAGGTCCTCATATATGCTTGAATCATCGCTGGTATCCGGCCTTACCTCTGCGGGCGCGGACGCCTACATAATGCATGTTACCACAACGGCCTCAGTGTCCTACATAACGCGTACGGACGGCTTTGACTGCGGAATAATGATATCGGCAAGTCATAACGGTTTTGAGGATAACGGCATAAAACTGATAGGCGCGGGCGGCGAAAAGATGGATGAGGACGTTATTGCCCGTCTTGAAAATTTTCTGGACGGCATAGAGGGCGAATATCCCGTCGTATCGGGCAGAGATATAGGCGCCTCGCACGACTATGTCTGCGGCCGCAACAGATATACGGGTCACCTTATCGCCCTTTCGGCCTGCTCCTTCAAGGGCATAAAAGTCGGACTGGACTGCGCCGACGGCAGTGCCTGGCAGATAGCAAAGGCTGTATTCGACGCGCTTGGTGCAAAGACGTACGTGACGGGCTGTTCGCCTGACGGTTTCAACATAAACCGCAGCGGCTCCACGCGGCCTGAGGTGCTGTGCGCCATGGTCAGGGAAAACGGACTTGACTGCGGGTTTGCCTTCGACGGCGACGCAGACAGATGCATAGCCGCCGACGAGTTCGGCAACATTGTGGACGGGGACGGCGAACTGTATATACTTTCGCGGCGGCTCAAACAGCTCGGCGAGCTCAATGATTGCGGCATAGTTGCCACCGTAATGTCAAATTCGGGTCTTACGGAAAGTCTTTCCTCGTGCGGGATACCCACCCATATAACCAAGGTCGGGGACCGTTTCGTGTACAAAATGATGTGCGAAAAGGGAGCGCAACTCGGCGGGGAAAAATCTGGTCACATAATAATTTCCAAATACGGCGCGTCTGGCGACGGACTGGTGACGGCAATAAAACTTCTTGAGGCGGCGGCCGAACGCGGCACAACGCTTTCCGCCCTGCTCAAAGGGTATAAAAGTCTGCCACAGGTTCAGCTTTCTGTGCGCGTGCGCGATAAAATTTCGCCCTTCGAGGGCGGAAGGTTGCCGTCCTTTGCCGAAAGGCAGCGCGAAAAGTTCGGCTGTGCGCGCGTAAACGTGCGTCCTTCCGGTACGGAGCAGGTGATACGCATAATGGCGGAGGGGGAAAATGAAGAAAACTGCCGCCGTTGTGTAGCCGAAATTGCGCGTTATTTGAATGATATGTAGGGGGGTAATTGCTTTTTTATGTGCGGAATTATAGCGTGTTCGGGCGTAAAGTGTGCGGCAAAAGTGCTGTACCGCGGCCTGGAAGATCTTGAATATCGCGGGTACGATTCCGCGGGCATTTCCGTGCTGGAAGGCGACTCCATAGTCACGGTTAAGCGCAAGGGCAGGGTAGGCGAACTGAAAAAGGGCATAGAGGGTATGTGCGGCACGGCGGGCATAGGGCATACGCGCTGGGCAACGCACGGAAAGCCCTCCGATTCCAACGCACACCCGCACGCCTGCGGCAAATTTTCAATTGTACATAACGGCATAATAGAAAATTACGCCGAACTTAAAGCCGAACTTATGAAAGAGGGCGCGGTCTTTTTTTCTGCAACCGACAGTGAAGTAATTGTTCATCTGCTGTGCAAATATTACCGCGGGGACTTAAAAGAGGCCGTACTATGCACAATCGAACGGCTTAAAGGCTCCTTTGCGCTGTGCATACTCTGTTCGGATTACAAGGGATTTGTGGCGGTAAGGTACCGCAATCCGCTTATTGTGGGAATGGGCGGCGGCGCGGTTTATGCCGCCAGCGACATGCCCGCCCTTGCGGGGCTTGCGGAAAACGTTGCCGTGCTTAAAGAAGGAACGGTTGCCTTTGCCGTCGACGGGGAGATATCCTTCTGCGACTTTGCGGGCCGCCCCATAAGCCTTACTTTTTCGCCCGTGCCTGCCTCCGCCCGTTCAAGAAGTCTGTGCGGCTTTCCGCACTATATGATAAAGGAAATAAACGAAATTCCCGCCGCGGTAAAAAATACTGCCGCCGCCTTTGAGGAGACAGACTGCGCCGCAAAACTTTTTCGTCTTGCAAAGAAAAGCGCCTTTACCCAGATAATGCTCTGCGGGTGCGGAACGGCCTATCACAGCGCGCTTTCGGCCGCATATATGGCCGAAGAATTGCTGCTCTTGCCCGTGCGTGCGGAGACGGCGGGCGAGTTCCGTTACAGAAAGACCTCGGTAAACCGTTCAACGCTCTTCATAGCCGTAAGCCAGAGCGGAGAGACGGCTGATACGGTGGAGGCCGCCCGCGCCGCAAAGAGTGCGGGAGCGTATGTCATTGCCGTGACCAACGTGCCGTATTCTGCGATAACTGCTGTGGCGGATATGGTTGTGCCCGTCTGCGCGGGTACGGAGATATGCGTTGCGGCAACCAAGAGTTACTGCGGTCAGATAGCTGCCCTTGCGCTTACCGCCGCGGCTCTTAAGGGCCCTGCCGAATACAGGCGCGCCGCAGCCGCCGTAAAGAGTGCGGAGGCAATCTGCGCAAAGGTCATTGCGGGGTGTTTTTCGGAGGACGCGGCGCGTGCGTGCGCATCTTCCGCCGCAGTGTATTTCATAGGCAGGGGAGCGGACTATCCCGTGGCGCTTGAGGGCAGCCTGAAACTGCGCGAAGTCTCCTATATCCCCGGGGAAGGTTACCCCGCGGGCGAGCTCAAACACGGCACGATTGCGCTTATTGACGGCGGCACGCTCACCGTGGCCGTCATAACCGAAAAGAAAATCGGCGAAAAGACGGCCTCCGCAGTCGAGCAGATATGTTCGCGCGGCGGCGGAGTGGGCGTAATCTGCGCCGATGGCTGCGCGCCCGCGGGACTTAAAGAGCGCGCCGAGTTCTTTATCGAAGTGCCCGCCTGCCATAAATTCATCTCTCCTCTGGTATCGGTAATTCCTCTGCAACTTCTTGCATACCGAACGGCGGTCATACTCGGACGCGACCCCGACAAGCCCAGAAATCTAGCAAAGAGCGTGACAGTTGAATAAAATGCATTCTCCCCGCGCCGTCACGGAGCGGGGCAATATTTTGTTTCAGTGCGGTTTTTTTTATCTCAGACAGGTCAAAGCCGTCTTTCGCGCAAAAAGCGGCGGGCGCGTTTCTCTGGCATATTCCGCGGCATTTTCGCCCCAAATAACAACCTCGTGCTATTGACATCTCGTTTCCGTTCAAGTATAATTGAAATGTGGATAAAAACGGATAATGCGGCAGTATGGGCATTGTCCTTTAAAATAAACAGGAGGAGTCTGTGGAAACTATACTTGTCACCGGCGGTGCCGGCTATATTGGCAGCCATACCGTTGTTGAACTTTTGAATAACGGTTACGGCGTTGTAGTGGTGGACAATCTCTGCAATTCCAGCGAAGAGAGTCTTGCCCGCGTAAAAAAGATAACCGGCAAGGAGGCCAGGTTCTACAATGCAGACGTGCGCGACCGCGCCGCTCTGGACAAAATTTTTGAAGAGAACAAGATTGACTTTGTAATTCACTTTGCGGGGCTCAAGGCCGTAGGCGAAAGCTGCGTAAAGCCCATAGAATACTACGATAACAACCTGTGCGGCACGCTTGTTCTGCTTGAAGCTATGCGCGCTCACGGCTGCAAGAAAATAGTATTCTCCTCGTCCGCAACGGTATACGGCACGCCCGAAAGGCTCCCTCTGGACGAAACCTGCCGTACGGGCGGCACTACCAATCCTTACGGCACAAGCAAGTACTTCCAGGAGATTATGCTTGAGGACGTATACAAGGCCGACAAGGAGTGGACGGTTGTGCTCTTGAGATACTTCAACCCCGTAGGTGCGCACGAAAGCGGCCTCATCGGCGAAGACCCCCGCGGCATACCCAACAACCTCACGCCCTATATTGCAAAGGTTGCGATAGGCGAGCTCAAGGAAGTGGGCGTGTTCGGCAACGATTATCCCACCCCCGACGGCACGGGCGTGCGCGACTATATACACGTTGTGGACCTTGCAAAGGGTCACGTTGCCGCAATAAGCCACATAAAAAGCAGCGGCGTGTATGTGTATAACCTCGGCACGGGCGTAGGTTACAGCGTGCTTGACGTCATTCACGCATACGAAAAGGCCTGCGGCCATGCAATACCTTATTCCATAAAGCCCCGCCGTCCCGGCGACATAGCTGCCTGCTATGCGGACGCATCCAAGGCGGAAAAGGACCTCGGTTGGAAGGCGCAGTACGGCATTGACGAAATGTGCGCATCTTCCTGGAACTGGCAGAAGAACAACCCCAAAGGATACAGCAAAGACTGACGTCGCACCAAACCGAGTGCGGCGGTCTTATAGGCTTTTAAAAAAGCGCGCCCCGCAAATTTTGCCTTGCGGAGCGCATTTTTTTACAACTTTGTTACAACTTAAGTTTTAAAAAGCCTTAAATCAGCCTTTTACTGTGAAAAATTTTACAATTTTTTTACAACTTTGTGAAAGTTATATTACAGTTTGCTGGTACAATAATTATAGCATCAAAGGAGAAATTAAATGGATTTTGCAGATTTAAACACGGCCACGAGTGTCATACTCTTACTGGTCGGGTTAGGCGTTTTTTTGCTCGGTTTCAAGTTCCTCGGCGACAGTATCGAAAAACTTTCTGCCAGCAAACTCCGCGCCCTGTTCAACAAGGCTGCGGGTAACCGTTTCGCAGGCGTGGGAATAGGCGCGCTTGCCACGGCGATAGTTCAGTCCTCTTCGGTAACAACGGTAATGGTTGTCGGCTTCGTCAACGCGGGCGTAATGACGCTCATGCAGGCGGCGGCCGTAATCATGGGCGCCAACATAGGCACCACCATAACCGGCTGGCTTGTATGGCTCAACGACTTCAACGTAATGACGTATGTCATGCTGCTTACTCTTGTAGGCCTGGTTATGACCATGGTAAGCAAGAGCAATAAGGTAAACACCGCGGGCATACTGGTTGCGTCGCTCGGCCTCGTGTTTGTAGGCCTTGAAATAATGTCCGGTTCTATGGCAGGCTTTGCCGAGAACGAGTCAATCAAAAACGCTCTTCAGGCCGTAACCAATCCCATACTGCTCCTTCTTATCGGTATGGGCATAACGGCGGTGGTGCAGTCGTCCAGCGCGGTTACTTCCGTGCTCATAGTAATGGCGCAGTCGGGACTCATTGTAGGCGGAGGCGGCAACGGCATACTCTTTGTCGTAATGGGCACAAATATAGGTACCTGCATCACTGCGGTAATTTCTTCCGTGGGCGCAAACACAAATGCAAAGCGCGCGTGCCTTTATCATCTGCTCTTCAATGTGATAGGCACGCTCATATTCCTGCCCTTTATCTGGGGATTCAGCGGATTCTATGAAGACGTGCTTATGAAGTGGTTCGGTAAACCCACCACCTGCATAACGTTCTTCCATACGGCTTTCAACGTAATCTGCACTGCAATTTATCTGCCCTTCATCAAATATCTTGTAAAGCTCACCGAAATAATCATACCCGACGGCAAAAAGAAAAAGAAGAATATCCAGAGCGAAGGCTTTATGGATAAACGACTTCTTCTTACGCCCTCGCTTGCGATAGGTCAGCTGGTAAAACAGACGACATATATGGCGGGCATCGCAATGAAGAGTCTCAACGCGGCTGTGGAATCGCTTGTGACCAGGGACGACGATAAAATTGACGGCGTAAAACAGGACGTTGCCAAAGTAAACGAACTTTCCAAGGAAATTACCGATTATCTTATAGAGGTATCTGCAAAGGATATATCTCTGTCGGATGAAAAACTTGTCAATATTCTGCACAAGGACAACATAGACATAGTGCGCATTGCAGATATTGCGGACAACATAACGGGATATACCGTAAAATCGATAGAAGGTTCCGTTATCTTCTCCGATACGGTCAAGCGCGACATAGTAAAACTTATGAATCTCATCAACGAGCAGTATGAGCTTGTGGTTCAGATAGTAGAAAACAACGATATAGTACAGTTAAAGCAATCGGACGAAATAGAGAACGAGATAGACTCTGACAAGAAGAGACTGCTCGACGAGCACATACAGCGCATGGTCCGCGGTGAATGCAATGCCGAAAACAACAGCCTTTTCGTAAGCCTTGTTTCCAATCTTGAAAGGGTTGGCGACCACCTCAGCATAATGGCTCATTCGGTGGAGGACCTGGCCTGATTTTTTCCGTTTGCGGGAGGGTTTCTGATGAACGGAACAGTTTTCGCCCTCGAAGACGATGCCAGCATAAGCGGGCTTATAAAAGTTGCTCTGGAAATGAACGGAACGACCTTCGAGGCATTTGCAACGATAAAAGATTTTTATGCCGCAATAGAAAAGGAGCAGCCCGATGTAGCCCTGCTGGATATAATGCTCCCCGACGGCAGCGGACTGGATGTGCTGCGCACGGTAAAAGCGCGCTATCCGCAGGTGTCCTGCATAATGCTTTCCGCGCTGTCCAAGGAGGAGGACAAGGTCAACGGACTCAACCTCGGCGCGGACGACTATGTGGCCAAACCTTTTTCCGTGCTTGAACTCACCGCGCGCGTCAATGCCGCGCTCCGCCGCAAAAAGAAGTCGGGCGAGGTGAGAATAGGCGGACTTACGCTCAATGACGACACCATGGAAGTAAGGCTCAACGGCGAGCGGCTGGATCTCAACAAAAAGGAGTACGCCCTTTTGAAATACTTTATGCAACACCCCGGCAAGGTGCTTTCGCGAGATGTCATTCTGCTTGAGG
The DNA here is from genome assembly GCA_018715195.1 of Candidatus Coproplasma excrementavium. Classification (GTDB taxonomy): domain Bacteria; phylum Bacillota; class Clostridia; order Christensenellales; family Borkfalkiaceae; genus Coproplasma; species Coproplasma excrementavium. Next base: position 7,655 of record DVMA01000066.1, read on the forward strand.
TGTGGGGGTACGAACAGGGCGAAACGCGCACGCTGGATAACCACATATCCCGTCTGAGAAAGCTGGGAATAACCAATCTTGAAACGGTATTCGGCGTTGGTTACAGACTGACCGTACAGTAACGTTACGGCGCATAAAAAATGGCGGTATTTGCCGCATATGTGCGCCCCGATTAAAATTTTAAGGGCGCTGCGTTCCCCTGCGCACAACATTCGCGGGGAGGCGGCGCTTTGCTTTTTTTACGGCGTGCGGCCCTTAAAAATTTATGCCATTGCGCCGTCTTAAAAATTATGAAACTGAGAATTTTGTGCATATCCGTGCTGATAACCTTTTTCTGCATACTTGCATATTCCTTTGTCTCCACGGAGCTGTTTTACGATTCAACTTTAAAAGGCGTAAACGAGTCCCTTTCGACATACATGAATTCCTTTGACGTGCCGTATTCCTCGCTCGATGAGTCGGCCGCAAAAGAATTTTCAAAGCAGCTTGACGGCGTGCGCGTCACGTTTATAGATGGCGAAGGCAACGTGCTTGCCGACAGCGAGGATGAGGAGGTGAATGAAAACCATCTCGGCCGCGAGGAAGTTGCCCAGGCCGCCGAAAGCGGTGAAGGCTCTGCCATAAGGCGCAGCGCAACCGTCGGGGAGGACTTTGTGTACTATTGCCGCAGGTTTACTTCGGGAAATGCTGTATACTTTGTCCGCCTTGCCCAGCCCGTTGCCAGCGAATGGGCGCTGTTTGCAGACTTTCTGCCCACGGTCATAGTCTTTCTCATAATCGACCTGCTTGCCTGCATACTCTTTACCTACGTGGCAACGTACTTCATACTCCGTCCCGTTGAAAACCTTACACGCCAGGCGGCCCTGTCCGACCGCATAAAAACGAAGTTCAGGGAACTTCAGCCGCTGGCTGAAATACTCAACGACCGCAACAAGGATATCGAAAAGAAGATGAACGAAATAAAATCGGAAAAGGAGCTGGTTGAAAAGGCGCAGAATTCCAAAAACGAATTCATTTCCAACATCACGCACGAAATGAACACGCCGCTCACCTCCATAAGGGGTTATGCCGAACTGCTCGCCTCCGGAATGATGAACAAGGAACAGCAGGACGCGGCCTACAAGACCATTTTAAAGCAGAGCGAACGCCTTACAAACCTCATTGCCTGCATAATAAATTATAACGAAATAGACAACAGCGATGTGCCCGCGTGCGACGTAAACCTTTCAAAACTTGCAAAGGAGATGCTCGCCGTGGTAAAACCCGAAGCCGACAAACGTAAAGTTACGCTCATAGACGACATCTCCGATAACGTTATCGTCCAGAGCACGCACGAGCGAATGAGCGAAATGGTAGGCAACCTCATCCGCAACGCCATACGCTACAACAAGGAGGGTGGCAGCGTAAAAGTTACGCTCAACATAGACCGCTTTGAAGTATCCGATACGGGCATAGGCATATCGGAAGAGAACCTCAGCAAGGTGTTCAGCCGCTTTTTCACTGTGGATAAGTCGCACAGCGGCAAAAACGGAGGTTTCGGCCTCGGCCTTGCAATGGTCAAAAAAATATGCCAGCGCGAAGGCTGGATAATCTCTGTAAAGAGCAAGGAGGGTGTAGGCTCCACGTTCACGGTCAAATTTTAATCTGATTATAAACGTAAAGCCGCGCGCACGGGGTTTTTCCGTGCGCGCGACTTTTTTTATGATTTTTTGCCGTACCGACTTAAAAATTTACTGTACGTAAAATTTGCGGGTCTGTGGCAATTTTTTTTCAATGAAAAACGCCTGAAAAAAAGGAGGAGGGGAAACAGACGATGGCTGTTAAAAAATGGCGCGGTAAAAAAGGGAAGAGGACTTACGCCGTTTGCCAAATGTCTGAACGCGGCGGAAAATGTCGGCTTGCGCCGTATGCGTTTTGCGGCATATCGTGTTTTCCGCATATGCGCCAAAGTCAGATTATCAGCCGCACATATGCGCCGCACAGTCCGTGTGTTCACGCGCATATATTTTTCGGCGCAGACAATCGCCTTTTTTGCCGCGTACGCGCATATAAACCGCCTGCACCCTTCTCAATATTTAATGGCGTAAAAAATTTTTTTTATATGTATCCGCGCGCGTATGCGTGTGCGCGCATACAACCTCCATTATCCCAAGAACGGCGTTTTTTATGCCGTTTTTTTCTTTCTGCCGCTCCCGTGAATATAAAAATTGCTCTGCTGCTCTTTGTATGCGGCGGGGCTTACGCGTGCGCGCATAAATAATTATTCTGTCGATGTGCAAAATAATTACATAAAATTTCAGTAATTAACAAACTTGTTACAACTTGCCCGAAACGGGCCGAAAAACGATTTTTTTGTTACAAAATTATTACAACTATGTGTAGGATTTTTTTACAAGTGTTTGTTATCATTTAAGCGTCGAAAGGAAAACAGGAATAAAAAAATATCTTTTAAAGACAAGGAGTTAAAAGAACAAGTATGAAAAAATTCGCAAAAGTAATGGCAATTGCAGCTGCATGCGCAGCACTCACCGGTTCGGTAGCAGCATTCTCAGCTTGCGGCGAAGGTGGCGAAAGCTATCAGATAGACATCTCCGGTTCCACCTCTATGGAAGATGCAATGACCGCACTTGCCGATAAGTTCATCGAAATGAAGGGTGAAGAAGGTATTGACCTTACGATTAACATATCCGCAACAGGTTCAGGTTCGGGCATTTCCGATGCAGAGCAGGGCAAAGTAGACTTCGGTATGGCTTCCCGTGCGCTTGAGGGCGATGAAACTGAACAGCTTGAATCCAAGACAATCTGCCTTGACGGTATCTCCGTAGTAGTTAACCCCAACTGCACGCTCACTTCCGTAACCAAGTCCCAGCTTGTAAACCTCTATACCAAGGGCGAGGCAATCGGCGATGTAACCGCAGCGCTCCGCCGCGAGTCCGGTTCAGGTACGCGTGACGGCTTTGAAGAGGCGCTCGGCATAAAGGGCGAAACAATGTTCGACGATGCTGCAGGCTTCGATGAGTTTACAAGTACCGGTACGCTGAAGGCTTCCATAGTAGCCGATACCGCCGGCAAAAAGCTTGGCTACATCTCCATGGGTTCGGTAGACAGCTCCGTAAAGACGCTTGCATACGACGCTGAAGACGGCAAGGGCGCAGTTCCCGCAACCAAGGAAAACGTGCTCAACGGCAGCTATGCAATTTCCCGTCCCTTCGTTATCTGCTACCAGAGCTATGACGAACTTTCCGATATAACCAAGGAATTCATCGAATTCATAATGAGCGATGCAGGTCAGCAGATCTGCGAGGACGAAGGCTGCATCTCTGAAGTGCTTGCCAACAAGTAATAAAAGGAGCGCATAAAGTATGGCACAAGCAAAGAGCAAAGTAAGGAAACCACTCTTTACGAAGGAAAGCTTTGCAAATGCCTTTACCAAGGAAAAAATCGCAAGGGGGATATTTATCGCCCTTGCGGCATTTTCAATTCTGGCGGTATTTGCAATAGTCATATTCGTGCTCATAGAGAGCATACCCGCCTTCCGCGAAATAGGTTTCTTTAAATTCATATTCGGCACCGAATGGCAGCCCAAGCAGGATAAATTCGGAATACTCCCGATGATTTTAACCAGCTTTGTGCTTACGGCCATGTCGGTTGTAGCGGGCGGCATACTGGGCATATTCACAGCGGTGTTTGTGGTATATTACTGTCCCAAAGCGCTCAAGGGCGTGTTCAACCAGCTCATAAATCTGCTGGCGGGCATACCTTCGATAATATTCGGTTACTTCGGCATATCCTTTTTAAACGGCATAGTCGCCTCCATATTCGGGCTGGTATCTTCCTCGGGCCTTTTGCTGAGTACGATAGTGCTTTCGGTAATGATAGTGCCCACCGTGGCGTCCATTGCCAAAAACAGCCTCGAAAACGTGCCCATGCACTACTATGAAGGTTCGCTCGCGCTGGGCAACACCCGCAACCAGACGGTATGGAAGGTGTGCGTGCCCGCCGCAAAGAACGGACTTATCTCGGCGGTAATTCTCGGCACGGGCAGAGCAATCGGCGAGGCTATGGCCGTGCAGTTCCTGCTCGGCGGCGGCAAGAACTTCCCTACGGGGCTGTTCCTTCCCGTGACTTCGCTGACCACCAACATAGTTTCAGAATTTTCCTATGCGGGCGGTCTTCACAGACAGGCGCTGATTGCAACGGGCTTTATACTGCTCATATTCATTCTGATAATCAACCTCGTGCTCTGGTTCGTCAAAAAGAACGACGCGATGGCGGGCAACAGATTCTTCACCCGTAAATTCCGCGAAGGTCAGCACCATTACAGAGTGACGGACTACAAGCGCACGGGCACCGTTCAGGATGTTCTTTGGATACTTTCCATAGTGCTTGCAATATTCGTTGTGCTCTCTCTGCTTATGGTCATCGGCTTTGTAATAGTAAACGCCTTTATTCCCGCGCCGGGTTCGGACAAAATTGCCCTATCGTGGGACTTCCTGTTCGGCAAGAGTACAAACAGCAATCCTTCGCTGCTGCCTGCAACGGTAAACACGCTGATAATCATAGGAATTTCCCTTGTGATAGCGCTGCCGCTCGGCATTGGTGCGGCAATATTCCTCAACGAATATGCAAAGCGCGGCAGCAAGTTCGTGAACGTGCTCAGAATGTTCATGGATACGCTTGCGGGCGTTCCCTCGATAATCTTCGGTCTGTTCGGCGCAATATTCTTCGGTTCGTACCTCAATATGGGCTATTCGCTGATATGCGGCTCGCTTACCATAGTGCTTGTAATACTGCCCACAATAATCAGGTCAACCGAACAGTCGCTCTCCGAAGTTCCCGACTCTATGAGAGAGGCCAGCTATGCGCTCGGCGCGGGCAAGGTGCGCACGATATTCGTGGTAGTTCTGCCTCAGGCGCTCCAGGGCATAATAACTTCAATAATTCTTTCAATAGGCCGTATCGTCGGCGAAAGCGCCGCGCTCATCTACACGGCGGGCACTTCTACCGTATTCGGCAAAAAGGGACTGCTCTCACCCGGTGCAACTTACACGGTGTATATATACAAATTCTTCACGGAAGGCAAGCATATGGATAAGGCATATGCCACGGCGTTCATACTGATTGTGCTCGTGTTTATAATCAATATGCTCGTTCTGCTCATTCAGTCTTTCTTCAACAGAGATAAGAACAAGCCGCTTGCCATAGTCAGTCTTTGGCTTAAAATCACCCACAGAATTCCCGCTGCGGCTCCCGCTGTGGAAGGAGGGGACTTCTCCGAAATAAACGTTTCGGAAAAGACTGTGACAATACCCACCGATGAAGAAAAAATTACCATCAACCTTGAAGAGGAAATAAATGAAAAAGATTGAAAACTTTAATATAACGGGCGATGTTGCAGTCAGCGTAAAGGATATGAACCTCTACTACGGCACGTTCCATGCCCTTAAAAATATAAATATGGAGTTCCCCGTAAACCAGCTCACCGCAATGATAGGTCCCTCGGGCTGCGGCAAGTCGACGCTTATCAAGTCGCTCAACCGCATGAATGACCTGGTTGAGGGCTGCAAGATTACGGGTACCATAAAGGTGGGCGACACCGACATATATGCCAAAAAGACCGACCTTGCAAGGCTGAGAAAGAACGTGGGAATGGTGTTCCAGCGCCCCAACCCCCTTGCAATGAGCGTTTACGACAACATTGCATACGGCCCGCGCACCTTCGGCATCCATTCCAAATCTGTGCTGGACGGAATAGTGGAGTCATCGCTCCGCGGCGCGGCAATGTGGGACGAGGTGAAGGACAGACTCAACAAGTCGGCCTTAGGTCTTTCCGGCGGCCAGCAGCAGAGGCTCTGCATAGCGCGTTCGCTTGCCGTTGAACCGCAGATACTTCTGATGGACGAACCCACTTCGGCGCTCGACCCCATATCAACGGGCAAGATAGAGGAGCTCTGCTCCGAGCTGAAGCATAAAATGACCATAATAATGGTCACGCACAATATGCAGCAGGCCTTCCGTATTGCAGATAAAACGGCGTATTTCCTGCTCGGCGAGATGATAGAGATGGACGATACAAAGGTCATATTCTCCCATCCCAAGAACAAAAAGACGGACGACTACATCAACGGCAGATTCGGTTGATACTTTTGTGTTTTTCTGCGTATGCCCGCGTGAACATATGTAAGCCTGTTCATTGCGGCATATATGCGGGGCAATTGTGTTTTCAGCGGCTTTACTAAAGGCGCAAATTCAGGATTTTGTAAATATTAACAGGTTGCGGCGGCAAACTTTAAGT
>DVMA01000067.1 GCA_018715195.1 Candidatus Coproplasma excrementavium
TTTAAGCTTTGAATGTAAACAGTTAAGCCTTGAATGCAACAGCAGAAGGGCGGATGTCTGACCCCTTAAAATGTGTGAAATCAGAAACCCGTGTGGAAAAATCCCATGACTTTGCGCATAGGTCTGCGCCAGCCCTTGTCCCAGGGGAAAAGGCTTTCGCCGCCGTCCAGCGCGGCAATCGCGCGCATATCCTCTTCGCCGAGCGATACGTTCATAAAGTTGAAATTTTCGGCTATGCGTTCGGGTCTTGCCGACTTGGGTATAACCGCAACTCCGCGTGCGTGCAGCCAGGCAAGTATTGCCTGCGCCACCGTGCAACCGTTGCGCTGCGCAATCTCTTTGAGCACGGGGTTTTCAAAAATTCCGCGCTTTCCTTCGGCAAACGGTGCCCACGCCTCGGGCACTATGCCGTTTTCGCGCAGAAAGCTGACCAGCTCTTCCCGCTGAAAGAAGGGGTGCAGTTCTATCTGGTCTACGGCGGGCTTGATTTTTGCCACGCTCATAAGTTTTTCCAGGTCGGCGCGTTCAAAGTTGGATACGCCTATCGCGCGCACCTTGCCCTCTTCAACGCACTCCTCCATGGCGCGCCACGCGTCCTTTATCCAGCCGTACGGCTCGTGTATGAGGTACAGGTCCACATAGTCCAGCCCCAGCTTTTTCAGCGAGCGTTCAAGCGCGCGCTTTGCAAGGCGGTAGCCGCAGTCGGCATACCACAGCTTGGTGGTTATGAACAGCTGTTCCCTGGGCACGCCGCACGCCTTTACGGCGCGTCCCACGGCGGCCTCGTTGCCGTATACCGCGGCGGTATCAATCATTCGGTAGCCGCACTCTATTGCGGAAAGTATGCTCCTTTCGCAGACCTCGGGGTCCTTGTTCTGGAACACGCCCAGTCCGCGGCAGGGCATTTCAACGCCGCCCTGCAGCGTAAAAAACTCATTCATTTTCCCGTATCCTTAAAGCGTTATCTGTTTGTACTCCCTGCCCTCGAGCGTCTTGAAGGTGAACGTGCGGTTCTCGTACACAATATAGCCGCGTTCGCTGCCCTCCTTGGGCAGACTGAGCGAGCCGGGATTGAGGTGCAGATATCCGCATTTTTCGATGAGCGGAACGTGCGTGTGCCCCGTTATATATACGTCGTTCTCGCCGAGAGGGGGCACTTCGCGGTGGCCGTGTGAAAGGTATATGTTCAGTCCGTCCGTGCAGATAAGTCCGTAGTCGGAGGAGATGGGGAAGGGGAGTACCATCTGGTCTACTTCGGAGTCGCAGTTGCCGCGCACGCACACAATTTTTTGTTTGTAAGTGGAAAGCAGTTCGGCCACTTCGCGGGGGGCGTAGCCGTCGGGCAGGGGATTGCGGGGGCCGTGGTACAAAATGTCGCCCAGCAGCACAATTTTGCCTGCCTTTTCCCTTTCGAATGCCGCCAGCATATCTCTGCAGAATTTTGCCGAACCGTGCAGGTCGGACGCGATAAAAAGTTTCATAAAAGCTCCTTTATTTTTTGTATGACGCCCATTTCGGCGTTGGAAGGTATGATGTTGCCTATAATTTTTTTCAGTTCGGGGAAGCCGTTTGCCGTAACGTACGCCTGTCCGCTTACCTGAAGCATCTCCAGATCGTTCATATGGTCGCCGAAGGCAACGCACTGTGCGCGCGTGGCGCCCAGCTTGTCAAGTAGGGCCTTCAGCGCCTCGCCCTTGTTGGCGCTCTCGGTGCATACGTCTATCCAGTCGTAGCCCGAAACCTTTGTGCGCAGACCCTTTATTTTGGGTATAAGCACCCCTGCGGCGTGCTCTGCGGCGGGCAGTTTGTCCCATACGGAAATTTTCAGTATGGTATTGTTTTTTACTGCGGCGGCAAGGTCGTCCACCTTTTTTGCGCAGGTGTAGGAGCGCAGCAGCACGCTCTCGAACTGGGCGTCGTCGGAGTCGTAAAAGGCGCAGTCCACGCCGCTGCACAGAGGGAATAAATCTTTTTCGCGCTTGATTATGTCAAGGGCGTACAACACGTCCTCCGCGGGGGTGGGGTTGCAGTAGATAATTTCGCCACCCATCCAGCACAGACCGCCGTTCTCCGCGATGATTGCAATCTTGTCCAGCGCGGGCTCAAACAGCTTTTTTAGGTTGGGCAGCTGCCTTCCGCTTGCGGGCGTAAAGGTTATGCCGCGGGCGTGCATTGTGTCTATCAGCGGAAATATCTCCGCGGGAGGGGGACTTTTGGGCGGCAGCAGAGTGCCGTCCAGGTCGGAAGCTATACAACGTAAATTTTTCATCTTATCTGTCGCTTAAAAATACCGTAAAAGCCCCGTGCGTCTTTCCCGCACCGCAGACCTTTACGGCTGTAAATTGTGTTAGTTGCGGCATATGTGCCGTCCGATTAAAGTTTTTGTCCGCTTTTGTCTGTCTGCGGCGGACTTTTTTTATGCCCTTGGCGCGCGCTTTCAGTAACCGAAAGGGCGCGCTTTCGCGCGGCCTTATTAAAAAAAGTCGGCGCGTCAGATTATCATCTTGAATATGGTCATCTTGCCGCGGCGCACGGCGGTTACGTCTGCCATGCTCTTGTATACGGCGTTGGGGTCGTACTCGGTGAGAATTTCCTTTTCGAATATCGAAAAGTTTACCGCCTTGTGTACGAGCAGATTGATTGCCGTGTCGGTGTAGCCGTACCCGTTCATGACGGAGAGCAGCGTAGCGTTCTTGTCGCACAGCTCGCGCGCGGGGATGTTGAAGTTTATGGGCGCAAAGCCCGCAAGCACGGCGCGTTTGCCGTCCGCAAGGGCGCGCATGGTGAGCGCGGGGTCAAGTCTGGAGCAGGTGGTGTACACAGCCGCGTCGCACAGCTGCCCGCTCGTCGCCTCGTTCAGGTTCTCCATAAGCTCTTCGTCGGCGGCAAAGGAGTAGTATATGCCGCACGCGCGCGCCTTTTCAAGCGCCTGGGGAGTGTTGTCTATTATGATGGGGATAAGTTTGTGGTACTGCAGCACCTGCGCAAGTATGTTGCCCGCAAAGTTGCTGCCTATTACCGCCACTCTGCTGCCCGCGGAAAGCTCAAGCTTGTCGTATACGTGTTCGGCAAGCGCCACGGCCTCCGTGCACAGCGCCTCGGTATCGCTCACCGAATCGGGCAGGGGAGCCACGTCGGTGTACTTGCATACCACAAAGTCGCGCAAAAATCCGTCGAAATCTCTTCCCGCAATGGCGGGGGAGGCGCACTCGTCCTCCTTGCCGGTCTTGCAGGCAAGGCAGTTGCCGCACGCCCTGGCGGGCTGCAGCAGCACGCGCATATTCTTTTCCACGCCGTAGCACTTTTCGCCCGCCTCGGTAATTCTGCCCACGGCAAAGCGGCCTATGGCCTTGGGGTAGCTTGCGCGGGTTTCGCCCGAGTACAGCACGGCGTCAAAGTTGGAGGCAAGCACGTAGGCAACTTTAACCTTTACCTCGTCTTCCCCCACACTCTGTTCTCTGGCCGGTTCGTTTACAAGCAGACCGGCATTTTTTAAAATCCAGTTATCCATAATACTGATTTCATTATACTCACAATTTCCCGCGAAAGCAACTAAAATTTAAAAAAAGGCGCGCGCATAAAATATAACGGGCGCGGTTTTTGTAAAATTTTTGGGCGGCGCGG
>DVMA01000068.1 GCA_018715195.1 Candidatus Coproplasma excrementavium
CGAAGGTTGAACCTTCGCCCCGCCGCCTGTTTTATGGCAGTTCAAATCTGACGGGAAATATCCTTTTTGAGCTTGCTGATAATCTTTTTTTCCAGACGGGATATGTAGCTTTGGGATATGCCGAGCGCATCGGCAACATCTTTCTGCGTCATCTCCTCGCCGCCGCCCAGCCCGAAACGCATGCGCATTATCTTCTGTTCGCGCTGGGGCAGCTTGGCCAGCGAATTTTTAAGCAGCTCACGCTCCACCCCGCCCTCTATGTCCGAATATACCGAGTCCGCGTCCGTACCCATCACATCCGAAAGGAGCAGTTCGTTGCCCTCCCAGTCGGTGTTGAGCGGCTCGTCAAAGCTGACTTCCTGCTTTACGCGCGACATACGCCTCAGGTACATTAAAATTTCGTTCTCTATGCACCGCGAGGCATAGGTCGCCAGCTTGATATTTTTATCCGAACGGAAGGAATTTATGGCCTTTATCAGTCCGATTGTACCCACAGACACAAGGTCGTCGCCGTCAACTCCCGAATTTTCAAACTTTTTGGCTATGTACACCACAAGGCGGAGATTGTGCTCCACCAGCGCGGCCTTGGCCTTTTCGTCGCCGCGTTCAAGGCGGGTTATCTTGTCGCTCTCCTCCTCCTGCGAAAACGGCATTGGCAGAGCCTCCGTTCCGCAGATGTAGTCAAGCTGATTTTTCCTGAAAAACAGGGCAAGCAATTTTTTAATCTTTTCAAACATTACCTTCTTCCTCCGCGAGGTCGGGGTGGAGCACCGCACGCGTTATCAGTCGCGGGCTTATCCCTATTTTCACACACTTTATTGTATGCGGCGTTCCGCCGTTATATATCACAATTTTGTCCGCGGTAAAAACTTTCATACGCCTGCTGCCCGCCACCGTGCTTACCTTTACGCTCTCCGTAATCGCCGTGACATCCGTTATGGCGCACGCCGCCGCGGCTGAAATTACGCTTACGGGACAGCCGCCGCTGTATACGCGGTTGCCGCTGTCGAAAAAGCCCTTCTGCTTTATGCTCTTTCCGCCGAGGAATATTTCGCACTCCACCTCCGCAGACCTTCTAGCCGCAATCTTTTTGGCCAAAGCACGGCACAGGAGCACGAGCAACAGCGCAAAAAACAGCGGTATTCCCACGGGTACGGAGGAGAGCATATATCCCTGCGCAAAGGAATACTCCACCCCCGCAAGGGAAAATATGGCAATGAGCGCTCCGCCCAAAAGAAAGGAAAGTCCCATAAAGGCTGCGGCAAATTTTATGTACTGCATAAATCGGGAAAAACGCCCCGCCGCCGCGGCAATAGCAAGACCCGTGACTATTTTAAGTATCTGCGCCCACAACCCCGAAAGAGGTATCAGCGGAAAGACTACCGCAAGGCAGGCGGCCGCAACGGAAACGAGTGCAAGCCTTAAAAATCCGCAACGGTTTTTTGTTATGAATTTGGCGCAGACAAGCAGCGTAAAATCCATGCAGAAATTTTCGGCGAGCGCAAGCTCCACATAAACCTGCATGATGAAAGTATACACACACGCGCCCCGCAAATATTGCAGAATGAGCGCGCATTTTATACTTTTGGGGGAATAAACAAAATACGGGGGCCGCCCGCAAACGCGGGCGACCCCCTTTGTTATATTTAAAATTCTATGCCGTCAATCATTTTTTCAAGCGACTGCATGCTGTCGCAGGCAAACAGTTTTTCGCGCAGGGCGGAAGAACCAGGCTTGCCCTTTGTGTAAAAGGCCGCCATCTTGCGCATGAAAACTATTGCAAACCGCTCGCCGTACACTCTGAAAGTGTCCTCAAGCTGTTTTTTAACCAGCGCCCTCTTGTCAGGCATTGGCCGCGACGTAATCTCAGCAAACAGCCAAGGGCTGTACATTGCCCCGCGCGCCAGCATTACGCCGTCTGCGCCCGTCCTTTCAATGAGTTGGTCTGCGTCTGCAGGGGTAAATATTCCTCCGTTGGCAATCACGGGAATCTTTACCGCATTCTTGGCCGCGGCAATCTGTTCGGTGTTTACCTCGCCCGCGTAAATTTTATCGCGCGTGCGGCCGTGAACGGATATCATATCCGCGCCGCTGTCCTCGCACATCTTTGCAAAATCTGCCGCAACGAGCTTATCCGCCGTAAGCCCTATGCGGAATTTTACCGAAACGCGTTTGCCGCTGTCCTTGCACGCCTTAATCAGGGCCGAAGCCTTTGCAAAGTCTTGAAGTAGCGCACTGCCGTCGCCGTTGCCGAAAATTTTAGGTACGGGGCAGCCCATATTTATGTCTATGAGTTCAAAGGGCGCAATCTCCTCGCTTGCCGCGGCGCGGCGCATATATTCTGGGTCGGAGCCGAACAGCTGAACGGCCTTTATTCCGCCGTACGTCGGCGTTATGTACAACAGTTCGCGCGTGTTCTGGCTGTTGTAGCACAGTCCCTTTGCGCTGACCATTTCGGTAAACGTAAGTCCCGCGCCGAGATTGTAGCACATTTCGCGGAATACCGCGTTGGTATACCCCGCAAGCGGGGCAAGAAATACGTTGTTCGGCGTTTCAAGTCCGCCTATGTCAATCTTTTTTAAGCGCATTTTCTGCCTGCATCAAGTACCACTTCCAGTCGAGTTCGGTAAAGTCGGTAACGTTTTTACCTTCTGAAAGAGCAATTTCCTCCGCCTTTATGAATTTTTTTGCAAACTTTTCCGTTGCGTCTGCAAGCGACTGTTCACAGTCTGCGCCCGCAAGTCTGCAAAGTCCTACCGCTGTAAACAGCAAATCTCCGCACGCACTCTCAGCGGCAGTTTTATCCTGCTTTACAAGCGCGTTTATGCATTTCTGCGCGTCTTCGGTGAGCTGTTCGGCCGCCGATACGGAGGACAGATAGTCCAGCCCCGCCTTTGCCGCGCGCTTTTGCACCTTCTGCGCGCGCATGCACGCGGGAAAACCCGTAGGTACGGCGGCAACCGTTTCGCCAAAGGTGTTCTGATGCTTTTCCTCGCGCTTGTTCTTTTCCCATACGCCGAGGGCGGCCGCCTCGTCCGCGGCCTTGTCCTTGCCGAAGATGTGCGAATGACGGAATATCAGTTTTTTCACCACGCGGGTGGTCACATCCTCAGAATCGAACGCGCCCTGCTCCTGCTTCATCACGGTGTGGAATGCCGCCTGCAACAGCACGTCGCCCGTCTCTTCCTCCATCATATCGTCGTCGTTTTTATTGATGGCGTCAACCAGTTCATAAGCCTCTTCAATCATGTTTATGCGTATGCTCTCGTTGGTCTGCGCCCTGTCCCAAGGACAGCCGCCGGGGGCGCGCAGAAGTTCCACCATATGCAGAAGGTCGGCGTAGTCATACCTGTCCTTATGTAAAAAGTCGGCCTCCTCCACGGCGACGCCGCAGGACATATCATACTCTTTCAAGCGGTCTATTTCGTAAATTTTCATCTTCTTTACGCCGTCGCCGCTCACAAAAGTGCACTGCGTTTCCTCGCCGAAGAGGTCGGAAAGCTTTATTTTGACTTCGCTGGCCATATAAAAACTGTCTATATCGTACACCGCAACGGCGGGCGTGCTTTTAAGGCTGTGGATATCGTACGCCGATATGCTTGTCACCTGCGCGCTCTTTATGCCCGCAAGAGAGGTTATGCGCGCCGCCTTGGACACGCCCTCTATCACCTCGGTATCCTTATGCCTTGAAAGAATTATCTTGCAGGCGGTATCTTCGCATACGGCGCCGTCCACGCAGTAGATAACGTCTTCCGTCTTCGACGCGGCGAGCACGGTCTGCGCAAGCTTTTTATTGAGCGTATCAAAGTTGCGGCTGGATTCGAACAGACTGTCCAGCGGGGTAGTCTGAAAATTTTTCAGAGAACCGAAAGAAGGCGCGTTTGCCGTGCGCACGAATATCTTTGCGCCGCTTTCAAGCGCGGAAAGGGCGCGTGCGCTTATATCGCCCTCCCTGACGCCTAAACCTATAAGTGTAATCTTCATATGCTCCTCCGTCTGACGCCCGACCGCCGCAGATCGGGACGATTTTTTCCGTTTTGTATAATATACCACAGATTGAGCGCCGCCGCAACAAAATATGCTATGTTTGCCGCGATTGCCGCGCCGCTTACAGACAAGCGCGTATATTTAATGAGCACTGCGGTGAGCAGTACGCGCAGAATACAGCTAAGCCACTGCGTCGCCGCGGCTTTGAGCGGTCTGCCGAGCGCCGTAAGACAGGCCGACGCCGTCTGCGAGATTGCAAGAGTAGACACGCTGACTGACATTATTCTCACAAGATTTATAAGAACGCGGGACTGGCTTTCGCCCAAAGAACGGAAGATTACAGACACGGCGAGAGGTGCAAACACATAGAGAGCGACGGCGCACGGTATGCTTATTGCAAGCGTTATCAGCGAGGCCTTCACGGCGGTAGCGCGCGCCTCTTCCTCTCTCCCCTCGGCGGCGAGCGGTGCTATGCGGGGAATTATTGCAACGGCAAGGCCGTATGTGAGCGATACTGGCAACGACACCATTGTCACCGCACAGCCCGAAAAAATGCCGTACAGCGCGGTTGCGTTTTCGGCTGAGGCACGCAGAAGGTGCACCGCAACAATGCTTTCAACCAGTTGCGAAAGCGGCATTGCCACAGCGCTGAGCGTTACGGTTGCAGTGTATCTTAAAATCTGTCTGTAACCCGTAGGGCGCGGCGAATACAGCGGACGGAAATGAGCGCTTTCGCCGCGGTACATAATAAGCGCAAAAAGAGAAGAAAGCGCCTCGCTGACAGTAACGGCAAGCAGAGTGCAGGCCGTGGCAAGCGGCATATTATTTTTGAAATAAAGCGCAAAGGCCACCCCCGCCGTAACCTTTAAAAGCTGTTCGCATATCTCCGTGAGCGCGGTGGGCAGCATTTCGCGCCTGCCCTGAAAGTACCCGCGCACAACCGCCAGTACAGAGACGAAGAACACCGCGGGCGAAAGCAGTTTACAGCACAGCTCCACCGCGGGTTCGCCCTGGACGGCGGCGAGCGGCGCAGAGAGGGCAAACATTACGCCCGCCCCGGCAAGCCCTATAAGGCCGTAAAGCACAAAGGCCTGTCGCTCCGCACCCCGCGCCCTGCCAGAGGCTATAAGGCGAGCCATGCCAGAAGGTATGCCCGAGGACGACACTGTAAGCAGAATACAGTACAGGGGATACACCATCTGGTATATCCCCATACCTTCGCCACCGATAATGTTTGTGAGCGGTATGCGGTAGAGCGCGCCCAGAAGTTTTGAAATCAGTCCGCCCGCGGCAACTATCGCCGCGCCCCTTATATATGTCCGCTCGTCTGAAAAAAATTTCCTTATTGTACCGCGCATACTACTTATTAAAAGCAAATTGACCCCCTTATATGCCGCAACTAACCGCTTTTTTGCTTAAGCTTTTATTCAAATTGCGAGGCAAGAATATCGGCGGAGAGCTGTGCAAGTTTAGCCGCCGCGGCCTCTATTTTGTCGCCCTGGCGGGTGGATATGAGCGCAACCGCGCCTATGCAGTCCCCGCCCGAAACTATGGGCACGATTACCTGCGCTGTGGCGTTATCTCCCCCTTCCGTTATGGGCACAATGTTTCCGCCCTCCGCCTCGCTGGCGGCGTAACTGCGCCTGCCTTCCAGAATTTTATCCATTTCCGCCGAAAGACTCTTGCCGAAGAGCTCCCTCTTGCCCGTGCCCGCGGCATACAGCACGCCGTCCGTATCGCAGATTACGGCAAGATGTCCCGAAAGGTCGTTCAGACTCTTTGCCGTGCCCTCCGAAAACTTTTCAAGCGAAGCAATCGGCGAATATTTTTTGAGCATAAGCTCGTCCCTCTCGGTAAAAATTTCCAGCGGGTCGCCCGACTTAAGGCGGAGCGTGGAACGTATTTCCTTTGGAATGACCACCCTGCCGAGTTCGTCTATTCTTCTTACAATGCCCGTAGCTTTCATAAATTACTCCCCATATATGCCGCAACGAATGAATTTTTGCGCGGCACGTTTATTTACAGAAAAAGTATGTGAATGAAAATAATGTTTATGCAGGAAATTAAAAATACCTGTTCAGAAACTCTCTTTTTGCGTAAGTTTTGAATATGTAAAGACGACGCCGATATTGTATTTTTGCAATAAAAAAATTATCCGCAGGCACAGCCGACGGATTTCAAGCATGAAAAAAGGCGCACAAACGTGCGCCTTAAAATACATTTTTATTTTTCTTCAGAACTGCTTTCGCCCTGCACCGCCTTTGCCTTTTTCGGATTGACGGGAGGTTGCAGTTCGGGGTGCTTCATCATCTTTTTGAATACGTACTTGTACAGGAAGAAATAACCTATACCGATGATTACCATTATTATGCACCAGAACTGCGAGGGGGTAAGCCCGGGGATAAAGCCGCCGCGGTCATCGTCGCGCACAAATTCAATAAGGAAACGCCATACGCCGTACGCTATGCAGTATACGCCGAAATTGCAGTTGAACTTGAACTTAAAATACAAAAGCGCCATTACACCCGCAAGCATGAACAGGAATATGCATTCAAACAGCTGCGTGGGCACTACCTTTGTATACTCGCCAAATGAGCGGGCGTACATATATATGCCGTACCACGCGTCTGTTTTGGGTCCGTGGCAGCAGCCCGCAAACGAACAGCCAAGTCGGCCGAACGCGTGCGCTATGACTATGCCTATGGGTATGAACGGAATGGCATCCGTAAGGCTGGCGTTCATATGGTTCTGCAACATTTTCGACTTGGCGCGCGGCGCTATTGCATACACATAAACATTGTATACAATGAGATAGCTGCCTACACCGCCGATAAGACCGCCGAGGAACGTCATACTGCCGAACTTGAAACCTGCTTCGGGATCGGCGATATAATCGTAAACCGACTGGAAGAGCATTGCAAACACAATGCCTATGCCCGTTGCAACTATGCCTAAAAGCAACATTTTATCGGTACATTCCTCGTTGAAGTTCTTGTATGAGAACGTCCACAAAAGGAACACAAAGCACAATATTATGCCCACCGCCATGCACACGCCGTAGGCGTACACATGCACGTTACCGATACTGAAAAGAGGATCGGGATACATTTTTTTACCTTTTATCTTTATTTTGCGGTCTGCCGCATATGCGGCACAAAACGCCGCATCCTTAGTAATTATACCCCTGCGCGGCAATGCAAGTCAAATATATTTCCGCGTGTTTTATCCGTCTTGTGTATTAAGAACAAAAATTTATGCGGAAAGCATATTGTTTATAGCCGTGACGAGCGCCTTTACCGAGCTGGTTATGATATCTTCGTCCACTCCCGCTCCCCAGAATTTTTTGCCGCCGCTCTCTATGCCGACATAGGATATGGCGCGCGAGGACGAGCGCTGGGAAAGGGCGTGTTCTTCGTAATCGGTGAGCGTATAGTCTGCACCCAACGCCTTTTTAAGCGAATTTGATACGGCGTCCAGTCTGCCGTTGCCGCCGGCAGTCACTTCGCTCGTCTTGCCGTCTTTTGAAATGGTGACGATGGCCGTTATGCCGCCCTCCTGGCGATAATGCGCCGCGAGCACGTCGAATATGCTGCGATTTTCAAGGAAACGCTGACAGAATACTTTGTATACCTCTTCGAGATGAAGTTCCTTGTGAAGTTTGTCGGAGACGTCCTTGGCGGCGTAACCCATGGCCTCCTTCATTCCCGCGGGCATATTTATGCCGTAAGACTTTTGCAGAATATATCCTACTCCGCCCTTGCCCGACTGCGAATTTATGCGTATGACGTCCGCATCGTACTGTCTGCCGACGTCGTGCGGGTCTATGGGAAGATAGGGCACGTTCCATACGGAGAGATTGTGTTTTTCCCTCCACTCCATACCCTTGGCAATGGCGTCCTGATGTGAGCCCGAAAAGGCCGCAAACACCAGCTGTCCTGCATACGGCTGACGGGGATTGATATCCATGCCCGTATATGCGCGGTAGAGCGAGCATATATAGGGCATATTTTCAAAGTTGAGGCAGGGGTCAACGCCCTGCGAAAACATATTCATTGCAAGCGTGATTATATCCACGTTGCCGGTACGCTCGCCGTTGCCGAAGAGCGTGCCCTCTATTCTGTCCGCTCCCGCAAGTATGCCCATTTCTGCTGCCGCTACTGCACAGCCGCGGTCGTTGTGGGGATGAAGAGAGAGCACAACGCTGTCCCTGTACTTCATGTATTTGTTGAAGTATTCCACCTGCTGGGCATATACGTGCGGCATAGCGTTTTCCACCGTTGCGGGAAGATTGATTACCGCCTTCTTTTCCGCCGTAGGCTGCCATACATCGAGCACGGCATTTACAACTTCAAGCGCGTACTTGGGTTCGGTGCCCGTGAACGATTCGGGCGAGTATTCAAAGCGGTAGTCGGCGCCCGCCTCCTCCGTGAGCTTTTTGAGGAGCATCGCTCCGTCCACGGCTATTTTTTTGACGGCGTCTTTGTCCTTGCGGAATACCTGCTCGCGCTGGGCGACAGATGTGGAGTTGTACACGTGCACAATGACGTTTTTTGCGCCGCGCACGGCCTCGAACGTCTTTCTTATTATATGTTCGCGCGCCTGCGTGAGTACCTGCACCGTGACATCGTCGGGAATGAGGTTATCCTCTATCAGTCTGCGCATGAATTCATACTCAGTTTCAGACGCGGCGGGAAAGCCGACTTCTATCTCCTTGAAGCCGATTTCAACTAACAGCTTGAAAAAGTTGAGCTTGGTTTCAAGCGACATCGGCTCGATAAGGCTCTGGTTGCCGTCGCGAAGGTCAACCGAACACCACGCGGGCGCACTTTCCACGGCGTCTTTTTCCGCCCAGTCCATACAGCGCACGGGGGGAAGAAAATACTGCTTTTCATACTTGGAATAGTTTTTCATGATACCACCTCTTGAAATATTTTTTATTCCGCGTGGAATAAAATACGGCACGGAGTCTCCTACAAAGAGACGCCGTGCCGACGTGGTACCACTCTTCTTCGCAACAAATCAAGTTGCCTCTGCGGGTGCCTGCACACCCTTTCCCTTATACGGCGGAAAACCGTCTTCGCCTACTTATAATTTCAGCCAAGCTGCTCCGCGGCGAGTTCGCAACGCTCCTTTGTTTATCTTGCACCGACCGATAAATCTCTGAACCCGAAACAATTGTTACTATTCCGCATCATAGCATTATAAAATTTATTATTTCGCAAATTTCTGCGGCTTGCGCGCCGCATAAATTGTGCGAGCTTTTATGGGCTCTGCCCCTCTGGCGGCATTGCGTTAAAACCATTCCGCCACAGAAATTATTTTAATAATAATACCACACCCCAAGCAAGATTGCAATACCCCTTTCAAATATTTGTGCAATTTACACAATATATAAACTCACTGCTGGTCGTTGACGTGCACAGGTACGGGGTGGGAATAAAGCTCGAACTCCTCATCTATATCGAACTGCGCCTCATCATCGAAAGCGGCAAGTTTAGAGATGGATACTTCGTAAGCCGTCATTGTCACAAAGGAACCGTCCTCCTGCTTTTTCTGATATTCGCGGCTCTGTATTCTGCCCGACAGCGCAATTTTATCGCCTACGGAAAGATTTTTCACAAAGCGCGCGTTGCGACCCCAAGCTATGGCGGGAATGTAGTCCGACTTGTTATATGAACGGTTGACCGCTACAAGCAGGTCGGCTATTTCACGGTTGAACGGCGTTGTGCGGTAGACGGGTGGCTTGCATATATACCCCGAAAGCACCACATTGTTAGGGTTTTTGCCCTGAGGACTTTCCAGCACCTCGCGCACGAACACGGTGAGCATAAGGCGGGAGCGCCCTCCCTCCAGCTTATTATAGGAACGGAACTGTCCCAAAGCGGATATATCTGCGCCAGGTTTCATATCGGGCGTCATTATCCGTTCGGACACGGTGACGGGGAGTATATCGGCCTGACCCGAAAGGCGCAGCACTTTTACATAAAATTCGTAAAAGCCCTCGCCGAATACTTCGTGCGAAAAGGTGGCTTCGGTCACTATTTTGCCGTGAATGTAGACTCTGTTGTTCTTTTCTGTATTGTAGTTCATGATATGCCTCCAATGTTTTTCTTGTCACTGATTTTCATGCAGATAAATTCTGTCTGCCGTTTACGTCTATGGTGTAATTCTGTCTGTATATCAGCTCACCCGCAGGCACAAACGTATAGCCGCGCTCAATAAGGGTCTGCAAAATTACGGGTACGGCCTCCGCCGTATGCAGTCCGTTGTTGTGCATTAAAATTATTGACCCGCTCTTTACCCTGGATGTGACGCGCGACACAATTTCGTTTGCCGAAAGATTTTTCCAGTCCAGACTGTCTACGTCCCACTGAATGGTGTAAAGACCCATGCTCTGCGCGGTGGAAATTACGCGGTTGTTATAGTCGCCGTAAGGCGCGCGGAACACCTCTACATTTTTTCCCGTTATCTGCGTTATCGCCTTTGACGAACTTTCAAGTTCAGCACGTATCTCCCCTTCGGAAAGTTTGCTCATAAAGGGGTGCGTCTTTGAATGTGTGCCTATTTCGTGCCCCGCAGAATCTATCTTGCTTACATACTCGGGATACTTTTCCGTCCAGAACTGCACCATGAAAAAGGTTGCCCTGACGCCGTACTTTTCCAGAGCGGCGAGAATGGCATCGGTATGCTCGGTTCCCCACGCACAGTCGAATGTTATGCTTATTTTTTTGTCCTCCCTGCCCACGCTGTAAATGGGCAGCAGGCGCGAGGTGCCGCCGAAGTACACCGCATATGCGCCCGTGAAGTGCGCGCACACCGATAAAGTTACAACAGCCGCCGCGGCAAGGACGCAGGCAAGCACTTTTTTAAGACTGAATACCGCCGTCAAAACAACTTTTCTCCTATAATATCCGCCCTGTGAAAGCGTTTTTTATGTAGATTTGGACTTTTATGCCGAAGTTTGCCGAAAATAACATCTGCAAATTTGTGACAGTATAATTTATTACTCCCTTCGCCGCGATATGATAACTAACGCAAAAAGGCCCCCGCGGGACTGCAAAAATGCAGTCCCGCGGGGGCCTTTGATATTAAAATTTCATTCGGAAAGCAGACGCTTTATAATGAGTTCGGCCTGCTTTATGTCCGCTCTGCCGCCGCTTGCGTGTTTGAGATAGCCGAAAAACGCGCCTATGGCTTTTTGCTTGCCGCCGCGATAGTCAGCCGCCGCCGCAGGGTTTGCCGCTATCGCATCGCGACAAAGTTTTTCAAGCTGCTCATCGGAAATTTTATTCAAATCTGCCGCCGAAATGCAGTCCGAGGCGCGGCACCCGCTTTCAAGCATGCGCGAAATTGCCAGCTGGGCGGCTGTTATGGACATTCTGCCCTCGTCCGCGTAGCGTACCACCGTTGCAAATTCCTCTGCGGGAATTTTAATGTTGAAGGCAAGTTTGTCTTCCTCCGCGGGCAACGCCGAAAACACCGTGCCTGCAATGAGGTTGGCCGCATTTTTCACTCCCGCACCCATTGAAAGACAGCTTTCGAAATAGTCGCACACGGCGCGGTATTTTGTGAGCAGAGTTGCCGTATGACTGCTGACGCCGAGGGACACATACCTCTCCCTGCGCTGCGCGGGAAGTTCGGGTATGGCCGCCCGCTCGGCCTGCAAGTCGATTTCGGAAATTAAAATATCGGGGATATCGGGTTCGGTAAAATATCGGTAGTCGCGCGCGCTCTCCTTGGTGCGCATGGCAACCGTGCGGCCGCTCTTTTCATCAAAGCGCATTGTCGCCTGCTCCACAACCCCGCCGCCTTCAAGAATTGCCAACTGCCGCTCGTACTCGCTGCGCATGGCGCGCTCAGCATTGCTCAACGAATTGAGGTTTTTTATCTCCGTACGCGTACCCTCCGCGCCGTCAACCGAAACAGAGATATTTACGTCGCAGCGCAGAGAGCCCTCCTGCATGCGGCAGTCCGATACGCCCGCAAAGCGCAGAATGTTCTGCAACGACTCGATATATTCGCGCGCCTCCTGCGGGGAAGATATGTCAGGCCGCGTGACAATCTCTATCAGCGGAACGCCGCAACGGTTGTAATCGATAAAAGTTTTGTCGCCATCGTGAACAAGCTTACCGGCGTCCTCTTCAAGATGTATACGCTCTATGCGGATAATTTTGCCGCTTTCAAGGCGGATAAAGCCGTCCTGACAGACGGGGAGCGCCTCCTGCGAAATCTGGTAGGCCTTGGGAAGGTCGGGATAAAAATAGTTTTTGCGTGCAAAGCGGGTGCGGCTGTTTATTTTACAGTTGAGGGCAAGTCCCGCACGTATGCAGAGCTGCAACGCCTTTCTGTTGAGCACGGGCAGGACTCCAGGCTGGCCTGTACATATGGGACAGCACAGCGTGTTTGGCGCGGCGCCGAATTTTGTTGAACAGCCGCAGAATACCTTTGTTGCGGTGGCAAGCTCCACGTGGGTCTCTATGCCGGATACCATTTTAAAGTTCACTGAGCACCTCCCCGCAGAGTTTAACGCGCACATCTGCCGCGCGCTCATAAAAGCGTGCAAGCGAAAGAGCAAGACTGTCTTTCATTCTTCCGCAGATTATCTGCATGCCTATCGGCAGGCCGCCTTCTGTCAGTCCGCACGGCACGGACACGGCGGGCAGACCCGCAAGACTCGCGGGCACGGTGCATATATCGGCGCTATACGCCTCCGCTGACGAGGGATTTCCGCCCTTATCAAAGGCGGCCGTGGGTGCGGTGGGCGTGATTATCGCGTCACATTCGCCGAAAATCTGTTCAAACGCGGAACAAATGCTTTCGCGCACGGCGCAGGCACGGGCAAAGTATCTGCTCTTGTACCCGCCAGAAAGCACAAACGTGCCCAGCATTATGCGGCGCTTTACTTCCCTGCCGAAGTATGCGGAACGCGTCTTTACCATCATTTCCTCCACGTCCGCACCTTCAATGCGCCGTCCGTAGCGCACGCCGTCATATCTGCCGAGGTTTGATGAGGCCTCTGCACAGCTTATCACATAATACGCCGAAAGCGCGGCGGAAAGATGAGGAAAACTTACCTCTTTTATGCGCGCTCCCGCTCGTTCGATAAGGCATATTGCCGCGCCAATTGCACTTTTAACTTCGTCCGAGACCATATCCGAAAAGAACTCCCGAGGGACGCCTACGGTAAGTTTTTTTATGTCAGTTTCAACAAGAGAGGGTGCAGACGGACTTTCAACCGAGGTCATATCAAGGCAATCTCTGCCGCGGATTGCATCGTAGATTATGGCCGCATCCTCCGCGCTTGCCGCTATCGGTCCTATCTGGTCGAGCGAGGAGGCATAGGCTATAAGTCCGCTGCGCGATACCGTGCCGTACGTGGGGCGAAAACCAGTAACGCCGCAGAATGCCGCGGGCTGACGCACCGACCCGCCCGTATCAGAGCCGAGGGCAACAGCCGCAATGTCGGCAGCAACCGCCACAGCACTTCCGCCCGAAGAGCCGCCCGCCGACTTACTTAAATTTACGGGATTTGACGGCGCGCCGTAGCAGGATGTTTCCGAAGAGGAACCCATTGCAAATTCGTCCATATTGGTTTTGCCGAGCAATATGGCGCCGCGCTCTTCCAGTCTGCGCACGGCGTATGCGCTGTATAATGGGATGTGCCCTTGCAGAATTTTTGAACAGCACGTTGTGGGTACGCCCTCCGTGCATATGTTGTCCTTTGCGGCAACGGGTATGCCGCAGAGAATATCGCCAAAGCCGCCATCTATCATTTTCTGCGCCCGCTCCGCCTGCTTATAGCTCTGCTTGGCTGCAGTAAAGACATATGCATTGAGCAGCGGGTTAAGCCGTTCGATGCGGCATATGTAGCGGTCAATCAGTTCCCTGCAGGAAATTTTGCGCTCCCTTAAAAGGCGGGCAAGCGTCATTATTCTGCCGCTCATTTCACCACCCTCTTTACCACGAAAAAGCCGTTGTCGCTCTTCGCTCCGCTCAATAACTTATCGGCGGGAAGGGAGTTTTGCACCGCGTCCTCCCTTAAACAATCAAGCTCTTTCGCGGGGCGATGCGTTTCCGCCTGCAAATCTCCGCCCATTCCGTCGCAGAAAGCTATCATCTCTTCAAAGCCCGAAATAAAGTCCTTCATCTCTTCCGAAGAAAATTCAAGACGGGCAAGGCGGGCTATTTCCTCCGCCTGACGCTCGGAAACCTTCATATTGCCTCCAAAAAAATTTCTGCCGCAGAAATCTGCGGCATACGTATGTAAAGTATTTATCTGAGTTTACCCTTCTTTTCGCGTATCTTTTTTACCGTCTGTTCAAATCCTATATCCTTGGGAACATAGTATACCCTGTCTTTGAGCTTATCGGGAAGATACTGCTGCTCCACATACCCTTCGGCATAGTTGTGCGGATATTTATATTTAAGACTCTGCGCCTTGGTTGCCTTGTCGCCGAATGTATTGTCCTTGAGATAGGGCGGAACGCCGTCATCGTCGCGGATATTGCGGGCGTCCTCCATAGCCGCGTGATACGCCGCACACGCCGCGTTGCTCTTGGGCGCCTCGCAGACGTATACTATGGCGTTTGAAAGGGGTATGAGCCCCTCGGGATAGCCCGTCTTTTCAAGCGCGTACATTGCAGAGGTTGCCACCACCATTGCCTGGGGGTCGGCCATTCCCACATCTTCCGCCGAATGAATTACCAGTCTGCGCGCAACAGTCATTGGGTCGCATCCGCCCTCGATAAGGCGCATTGCGTAGTAGAGCGCGGCGTTGGAGTCGCTGCCGCGCAGAGATTTGCAGAATGCCGAAAGATAGTCGTAATATTCGTCCTCGTTATAGGAGAGGGCCTTGCGCTGTATGGACTGTTCGGCGTCCTTTATGGTCACCTTTATCGTGCCGTCTGCCTGGGGAGGCGTGGTGAGCACTGCAAGCTCTAGCGCGTTGTAAGCCGTACGCAGGTCGCCGCCCGCCATTCTGGCGATGTGGTCTATTGCATCGTCGTCAACCGATGCGGAGTATGTTCCCAGCCCTTTGCGCTTGTCTTTGAGCGCCTTTAAAAGCGCACCCTTTATGTCCTCTTCAGAGAGTCTTCTGAATTCAAAGACCCTGCACCGCGAAACGATTGCGGGCGTCATCGAGGCATAGGGATTAGTTCAGTTTGATAAACTCGCCGTGCGTTGTGGAGGCTATTATGTTGGCAAGCGTCGTCTTGCCCGTTCCAGGAGGGCCCCAGAATATGCAGCTGCCAAGCCTGTCCAGAGAGATTGCGCGCCGCAGAAGGCTGCCCTCCGCAACAATGTGCTTCTGCCCTATGAATTCATTGAGATTGTTTGCACGCATGCGCTCGGCAAGCGGCTTTGCACTCTCTTCGTTTCCGTTAAAGTCAAAAAGATCCATAATAAAAAGTTATAATTTGTCCGCACGACATTTTTGCGCGGATTTTTTAATAAGGCCGCAATCGGCAAAATACTGAATGTATTCGCCGCAAAAAAAGAAGAGTAAACTTTACGCCGACCGCAACCCGCAGAGCAAAAGCCCGCCCGCACATTACGGCGTCAAAGCCGCGCTTAATCGGCAATCAGTTCCTTGATTTTTTCAATGTTCTCCTTGCCGAGCTGATAGCCCTCCTCATACACCTTGTCCAGATTCTTTACCGCAAACTGGCTTATGCCGTTGAGCTCAGGCTCGAGAAGCAGATCGCAGGGGTAGTCGGGCGCACGCCTTTCTGCACGCACGTTTATATTGTCGAGAGTATCAAATACGCGCATAAGAACGGAGGGTATGCTGGTCAGTTCCTTTACGGGGTCGCCCGTGTTCTTTATCGCATCTATGCCAACAACCACGTCTGCACCGAGAGCTTTTGCCTGCCTTACTGGTACGCGGCATAAAACTCCGCCGTCTACAAGCAACATTCCCTCGTGTTCAATGGGTTTGAATACGCCGGGTATGGCTGCCGAAGCCTGCACTCCCTTTGCAACCAGACCTTCCGTAAACACGTACAACTTTTCGTTGAGAAGGTCAACTGCCGTGCAGGAGAACGGTATTTCAAGATTTTCAAATGTAATTTCGCCTATGTGCTTTATAAGCAGTTTCTGGAGCTTGTTGCTGCGCAGAAGGCTGAGCCTGGTAAACGGCACGCCGAAATCGATTATGTCCGACGTCTTAAGCTTAAGCATTTCGCTGCGGATAGTATCAACGGACATTCCGCTGGCGTAGCAGGCGCCCACTATCGCACCCATTGATGTGCCTGAAATGCAGTAAGGTTTTATACCCTCCTCTTCAAGCGCCTTTAAAAAGCCGACGTGCACTACGCCGCGCGCTCCGCCACCGCCGAGCGCAAGTCCCAATTTTTTACTCATAATTTCTCCGTTATTCAAATAATTTTTATTGATGAACTCTCTGTCGCAATCATACAGCCGACAGCGGCTGCCCCGCATTAAAAAAATTTCGGGGAGAAAGGTAAAAAGAGATATTTTTTTTGTGCTGATAACCTGCATTTGCCTTGCAGTTATTATTGCAATTTTAACGCGCCCAGAAAGATATACTGCGGCGTGTGCGGAGGCAGTTGCGCTGTGGGCGCAATGCGTTCTGCCCGCACTCTTTCCGTTCATGGTGGCATGTTCGCTGCTGATAGCAAGCGGCGCGGCGGAAAAAATCTCCCGTCCGTTCGGATGGCTTTGCAAAAAGGCAAAGTTACCGTCCTGCGCACCCATTTGCATACTTTTGGGTCTGCTATCAGGCTATCCCGCGGGCGCACGCAACATTGCTCTTTTTTTTGAGTATGGAAAAACCGACAGCCGCGGCGCGGAAAAGCTTGCCTTTATATGCACGGCCTGCGGACCCGTCTTTCTTGCGGGTACGGTCGGCGCGGGAATGTTTGCGAGCGCGGCAATTGGCGCAAAACTCATTGCCGCACACCTTGCGGCCGTTCTGTTTACGGGTGTAATTCTTGCGCTTATTGGCAAAAAGTCACAGCCGACATCCCGGGAAATCTGCGCCGTGCAAATGAATAATGCAAATATTTTGGAAGAATGTTTTTTCGGGTCGGTGAAGTCCGCTCTGACGGCAGGCGCGTTCATCGCCTTCTTTTATACGCTCTCTGCCATGGCGGAAGATTACTGCCTTCTTCTGCCCGCCGAAAAAATTTTTATGCTGTTTACCGACGAGGCAACGGCGCACGCGGCGGCGCGGGGACTCATTGAAATGACGGGCGGGTGCGCCGCACTTGCAAAAGCGGGCTCGCCTTTCTCCGTTCCGCTTGCCGGTTTCCTTGTGACGAGCGGCGGACTGTGCGTGCTGTTTCAGCAGCTGAGCTACCTGACAAAAGCGGGAATAAATTCATTAAAATTTGTGGCCGTAAAGATTGTGCAGGGCGTGTTATGCTTTGCAATTCTGCTGGCCATATGTTAAATTGACCCCTGTATATGCCGCAAATAACGCAAATTTTTTAATATGCGCCGAGTATGCGGAAGGAATGTGCCGCCGCCTTAATGCTTTCAAGCGCGCGCTTTGTATCCGACTTGGAATAGTCGCCTTCAATCTCAATGAAAAAGCGGTATTCGCCCGGCCGCTCCTTTATGGGACGGGACTCTATTTTGGTCATATTCAGATTGTTTTCGTATATTACCGACAACATTTTCAAAAGCGCGCCGGGCACGTGGTTGCAGGTAGTTGTAAAGTAAACTCTGCTGCTTGAAAAATCTTCTGGCAGACTGCCCTTTACAACAAGCAGAAAGTGCGTGAAGTTGTTTTTTTCATCGGAGATGCACTCCTCCGACACATCTAATCCAACACCCGCCGAGTGAGGCCCCGCGATTGCGGCGTCCTGCGCGCTCTCTATGCGCGACAAGCTGGCCGCCGTGGAATTTTCTGCAATCAGCTGTGCATCGGGATAGTTTTTACGCAAAAACTCCGAACACTGGTCGAGCGCCTGACGGTGGGAATAAATGCGCTTTATCGCACCCTTATCCGCCCCCGCAAGCGTTATAAGACGGTGGTCTATGCGGAGAGTGTACTCGCGGACGGCGCAGAGCGAAGGATTGTTCTGCAACAAATCCATATTCTGCAACACGCCGCCGTTTAACGTGTTTTCAATGGGGAGAACGGCCGCGTCGGCCAGTCCATCGAGAAGCTGCCTTACCGCAGCCGCGAATGTTATGCAGGGAATAAGGTGCGCATCGGGGCACATCTTTTTTGCCGCGACATAAGAATAACTGCCCTGCGGACCGAGATAGCTTACATTTTTGTACATTGCGCACCCCCTTTATGCCGTCATACGGTCATATTTTTTGTTAAGACTGGCCGCCATAACTGCAGATTTTTTGTAATAATTGCGGCATATTGCCGCACCAATTTGTATTTATACTTTTTCCGCTATATCGAGAATGAGGCGCTTTGTATCTTCCCAGCTGAGGCAGGGGTCGGTTATAGATTTGCCGTAAACCACATCCTCCTTTTGGTTGCCTTCCTCTATAAAACTCTCTATCATGAAGCCCTTTACTATATTTTTGAAGTCCTTGTCGTAGATTCTGTTCTGCATTACCTCTTCGCAGATTCTTATCTGCTGGCGGAACTTTTTACCGCTGTTGGAATGGTTGGAATCTATTATTATTGCGGGGTTTGCAAGTCCCGACTGGGCATACCCTTCCGCCACCTGCATGACTGTTTCATAGTGGAAGTTGGGAATATCGTTGCCGTAGCTGTCCACGGCGCCGCGCAGTATTGCGTGGGCGAGCGGGTTGCCGCCCGTCTTTACCTGCCAGCCGTTGAGCTTGAACACCTGCGGACTCTGTGCGGCGTATATGGAATTGAGCATTACAAGCACGCTGCCGCTCATTGGGTTCTTTATGCCAACGGGGCCGTCTATTCCGCTTGCGACAAGGCGATGAAGCTGATTTTCGCTTGAACGCGCGCCTACCGCAACGTATGAAAGAAGGTCATCAAGATAGTCGTAGTTGGCGGGATACAGCATTTCGTCCGCGGCGGAAAGTCCGCTGGCCTCTATCGCCCTTACGTTGAGTTTGCGTATGGTGAGTATGCCCTTTAAAATATCCTCGCTCTTGGTGGGGTCGGGCTGGGAAAACATACCCTTGTAACCTACGCCCTTTGTGCGCGGTTTGTTGGTATATATTCTGGGCACAAGCACAATCTTTTCGCTGACCGCTTCATTAAGTCTGCCCAGTCTTTCCACATAGTCAAGCACGGGGTCGGGTTCGTGCGCGGAGCAGGGTCCGACTATGACAAGCAGCTTTTTGCTGTTGCCCGTGATTACGTCCGTTATCAGGCTGTCGCGCTCTGCCTTTATCTTTTTAAGGTTTTCAGGCAGCGGCACCATTGCCTTGATTTCTTCGGGTTCGGGTATCTTTATCTGTTTTTCAAACATCTTTTTCCTCCAGCATGGAAAGAAAGTCCTCCTTTACCGCCTCTGGTACGTAATCGAAAAGCTCCTTTCTGAATTTTACCGAATTTTTTACAAGGGTCGAACTTATCTGCACCTTGTCCTGCTCGGCGGGGATG
Source organism: Candidatus Coproplasma excrementavium (assembly GCA_018715195.1). Lineage (GTDB taxonomy): Bacteria > Bacillota > Clostridia > Christensenellales > Borkfalkiaceae > Coproplasma > Coproplasma excrementavium. The sequence goes on from DVMA01000068.1 coordinate 19,508, forward strand.
TATATCTCCACAAGCTCTGGCATAAGCTTTTTGCTTGCAAGAAAGTCGGCCGTTTCATACTCATAGTCAATGCCGTTGCGCACGCCACGGACGTAGAAAATTGTATTTTCCCTTGCAAGAAGGTCCACGGCGGCACCTTCAAACACGGTAACTTTTACCTGCGGCTTGTCCCTGAACAGTTTTTCAAGCAAAAACGCACGCTGACTTTCAGAAAGGAGCGGCTTTTTTGCAGTATTGACCATTACAGCCACAACGACTTCATCAAAAATTTTAAGGCAGGCCTCCACTACAGCCTCGTGCCCCGACGTGGGCGGGTCGAACGTGCCTGCAAATACGCACTTTTTCATATTATGTTATTTCCCGTAACTTTAAATATTATTGCCACAGTACGCTTTTTATAGGCTGTGTTTTATACAGTTTATTTATCAGAAGCAGTGAAAAAAGTGAGGTACGTCTTTCCGTACTTTCTTTCATCGAACACTCTTGCACCCGCAATTTCGCCAGAAAATGCACGGTCACGCTCATATACAAGCGTGCCGCCGTCAGCTAAAACGGAGTGTTCAAACACAAATTGGGTGGCATATATGCCGCAATCATCGGCATACGGCGGGTCGATAAAGATAAGATTGAACTTGTCCTTGAGTGCGCTTAAACATGCCTTCCAGTCGCCGCGGGTTACACGGAAATTTTCGCCGCGCATACGCGCCAGATTTTTATTGAGAACGGCTATGCTGTCCGCGGAGATATCGTTGAACTGCACGAATTCCGCTCCGCGGGAGAGGCACTCTATGCCCAGACTTCCGCTGCCGCAGAACAAATCGAGCGCGCGCGAGCCGACTATTTCCGATGAAATTATATTGAAAAGACTTTCCTTTACCCTGTCGGCCGTGGGACGAATGTCCCTGCCCTTGAACTCCGCAAGCACAAGGCCGCGGTATTTTCCGCTTATAACCCTCAATTTATGCCGCCTTTTAATGATTTTTCAAATGTGATTATGCCTTTTTCGCACACGAACGCATCCAACGGCTGGTCCCAGGCGTCCTCTTCAAACTTTTCCGTGAGCTGAAAAGAATAGCCCAGGCCGACTTTTATGGTTTGTGCGCCGCTTAAATATCTGTCGTAAAAGCCGCCGCCGTAGCCAAGCCTGTACCCGCGCGGATTTATGGCAAGCAACGGAATTACCGTTACAGCAGCATATCCGCGGAAGGCCTGCGTAAGCGGTTCGGGTATGCCGCCAAAGCCCGCCTTTAACTTTCCGTAAGGGGCGGCGACCATATCTTTGCCCTCCACGCGTGGCAGAAGTACGCTTTTGCCCTGCTTTAAAAGCGAGGAAATTATTGCCGAAGTATCCGCCTCGGCGCCTATGCTGTTGTATATGAAAAAGCTGTTATTTGAGCCATATGCGCGCATGAATTCATTTAATATTGCCCTGTCTGCGGCGGAGCGGAGCTCGCCCGTGAACTTCTCGCGCATGGCTTTGAATTCTTTTCTCAGTTGCGACTTCATATAATTTTAATGAGTAATGGTTTATATTTTTTGGCAGTTTGCCGAAAATTAAATACGTTTCTGATATGCTGCGAAAGTGCACGCCGCGGCAAAACTTATGAACATCAGATGTTTTGCCCCCTTTATATGCTCTGCGTTCAGTCGCAGATGTACACCCTTTCAGAGCGTCTTGTTACCGAACACAACACCTCGTAACTTATTGTACCGCAACGGGCGGCATATTCGTCGGCGTCAGTAAAGACGGGAACAAGCGGGCTCGTATCCCGAGAGACGAAGGCGTCCATACACAGATTACCCTCGCCAAGCGGCACTCCGCGGAAAAATCCGTCCGCATAGCCGCAACGGTAGGCGCTTAAATTTTCATATCTGCGCTCTGCCACGGCGTAACCGACACCCCTGCCGCACACGGGCGAGGTCTGTACCTTTCTTGCATATATGGTGAGCGCGCGCTCAAGTCCCTCACGCGAAAAGCCGTGGGGCGCATAGCCGTAAAGCGCTATGCCGCAGCGCACTCCGTCCTTTAAATATTCGCCGCCCAGCATTGCCCCAGCGCTGGCCGAAATATGGCAAAAGACCTGCGGATATGTACGTTTTACCAGCTCTTCCGCGCGGTTGAACACGGCGAGCTGACTCTCCCTTTCGCGCGCGATGTGGGCGCAGTACATATGGCTGAACAACCCGACAATGTTTGCGCCGCAATCCTTTGCCGCATCAAGCACGTCGGGCAGCTGCGAGAGATTGCAACCATAGCGGTTCATGCCCGTGTTCACTTTTATGTGGCAGGAAAGACCCTTTCCAAGCCGTGCCGAGCGGACGCTGTTTATGCTCACTTCAAGGCCATAAAAACGGCAGATGGCGGCGTCTTCCTCGCTGCAAAGAGGCGTTAAAACCAGAATCGGCTTGCTTACTCCGACTATGCGGAGAGCGGCTCCCTCTTCGGGAATGGCTACGCAGAGGCCGTCCGCCACACTTTCAAGCTGCAGAGCCACACGCTCGGCGCCGTGACCGTAGGCATCGGCCTTGACCACGGCATACAGTCTGCGGCCGCAGATCAGGCTTTTAATATGCGCGGCGTTGCGTTCTATCGCCGCAAGATTTATAACTGACAATGTTTTCTGCACGCTTTCATTATATGAATGCGTTGCCGCGGCGGTTACTTGTTGCCGCAACGTATAATGCGAGCAGTATAAAAGTATTTTACCATATTATAAAACAGTTTGCAAATGTTTGAGAATGTGCCGTGCATTTTTTGAAATATATCGGGAAATACGGGCTATAAGCATGCTTTTTCAAAGGGGTATTGACAAAATGCACAAACCGAATGTATAATTTAGGTAAGAAAAACCGCCACGCGCGGAAAAATGACGGAGGAAAATTATGTTTGCACTACTGCTTGCAGGCTGGGTTGTGCCTGTTATCGTGGTTGCCGTTGTGCTTATAGTCATAATTATTTTTGTGGCTGTGCTAGTGGGCATGTACAACAAATTTGTAAGAATGCGCAACTCCTGCGAAGAGGCCTGGGCCACCATAGACGTATACCTTAAAAAGAGATTTGACCTTATACCCAACCTTGTTGAAACGGTAAAAGGCTACGCAAAACACGAAAGCGGAACGCTTGAGGCAGTTATAGCGGCACGCAACACTGCAATGAATGCAGGCAATGCCAAGGACAGAATAGCCGCGGAAAATGCGCTGAGCGGAACGCTTAAAACACTTTTTGCCGTATCGGAGGCTTACCCCGATTTAAAGGCAAACACCAACTTCATGGATTTGCAGAACCAACTTAAAATTATTGAAAGCGACCTTGCCGAGGCAAGAAAGTACTACAACGCAAATGTCAAGGTTATAAACACCGCTATGCAGACCTTCCCTTCTAGCATTGTTGCGCGCTTTATGAAACTTGAAAAGTTTGAATATTACGAAATCGAGGAAGAAGCGCGCCAGAACGTTAAGGTCAGCTTTTAATCGGGCTCATTTTATAAAGGGAGCGACGGCGCACGCCATACAAAGGCGCGCGCCGTTTTTTAAAAATTAGGCTCTGTCACAACAAATGG
>DVMA01000009.1 GCA_018715195.1 Candidatus Coproplasma excrementavium
CCGCAGAGCATTTTGCCGCAATATATGCCTTAAACTTAAATGTCAAGGTGTTTTATGTACTCGCCCGCATATATGCCGCAATCAGAAAACTAATCGCAACATATATGGCGGTCAATTCACATGTTTGCAAAGTCGGGTGCGGCCGCGCATAAAATTTCCTTCGTGCCCGCGTCAATCTTCACATCCTCGGAAATTTCCACGCCGAATATAATCAGCACGTTTTGCCCGTCGCACAGCAGAGGTATGCTCTTTCTCAGCCGCAGAGCTATCTTTTTATCGGTGAAAAAGTCGCCCAGTTTTTTCGTCCCGCCGCCGAACTTTCTGAATTTATCGCCCGAGCGTGCAAACCTCACGGTCGCGCCCTGCGGTATTTTGGCTCCGTCAAAGCGCAGAATCTTCATTCCGTCAGCGTCTGCTGTCTGACATTCCGATATATGCACGGGCACGTCCATGTAGTCGGTCGCCCCCTGCAAAAAAGTGCAAAAGTCCGCCTCTTCGCAGCCGATGGAGGAACGCTCTTCCGCAATGCATATGCGCCCGTCCTCGCTGTAAGCGGTAAGCCCTAAAAATTCAAGTTTTTTTCCGTTTTCCGCATATTGCAGTTCAAAAAGTCTCTGCATCTGCGCGGCAGTGTAATCCCTGCGAGCAAAAATTTTTGCAACCGCCTTGGCCGCCGCCCTGCGGAATATCACCTTTTCGTCGCAACGGGCAATGTATACCGCGCCGCCGCTCACGCTTATAAGTTTGTCCGCAAGCGCGGAAAAGTAATCTTCGTCCTCCTTTGCCAGGCGGGAAAAGCGGTAAATTCCGCTTGCCGCTCCGGGTACGGCGCGCTCCAGTTCGGGCAGAACAAGGTGCCTTATCTTGTTGCGCGTGTAGTCGGTGGAGGCGTTGGTTTCGTCGTCTCTGTAAGGTATTTTGTGCGTGGCAACGTACTTGTCAATCTCCGCGCGTGTGCAGGAGATGAGCGGGCGTATCAGTCTGAATTGTCTTCCCGCCGCAATGCTCATGTCCTCGTCGGTTATGCCCTCCATGCCCGCAAGCGATGTCCCTCGGGCAAGGTTGAACAGCACGGTTTCGGCGTTGTCGTCCAGGTGGTGGGCGGTGGCAACGCAGTCGCAGCTTTTTGCCTCCTGCAGATAGCAGCTTATTCGCCAGGCGCGCGCTTCGCCTTCGCTTTCAAATTTTTTCCCCGCCGCCGTATACATATGCAGCGGTATGCCCGCTTTTTGGCAGTATTCTTTAACAAATGCGCTGTCCGCGGCTGAAGTTTTGCGCATGCAGTGGTCGCAGTTGAGTGCGGTAAGCGTTATGTTGTATTTTTCCGCATTCTCTTTAAGAATATTTAAAAGCGCCATCGAGTCGCGCCCGCCCGATACCGCGGCGCATATTTTAAGGTCGGCGTATTTTTCAATGTCAACGTTCATAGCGCTATTTTACCACTTATGCACGCTCTTTGCAATACGCCGTGCCCTCTTTTTTGATTGCTTGCGCAAGGTTGCGGCAATTAAGGAACGTGGCAATCAGTAAAAAATTGAGCTCCGTCATGGCAGACTTTTGTATTTTGGATAAGCCTTTGGAATAAGTTCGGCATAAATTCCGGCTGTGAAAAGGGGAAAAGGCGCGTAAGTTGTTATAAAATAAAAGTATTAAAAAAAAATTTAAAAAGAAATGGCAAAAACGGTTGACAAATGCTGTTTTATTTAATAGAATAATAAAGCTTTACAAATGAATGCGTTGTTCATCGCGGGGTAGAGCAGCCAGGTAGCTCGTCGGGCTCATAACCCGGAGGTCGTAGGTTCGAATCCTGCCCCCGCAACCAATTCGGAATTTCACTTTTATGACGTCTGTTTCAGTCCACTGAAACAGACGCCCGAAAAGCTGAATTGCTCCGTTAAAGCAAAAAGTTTTCAATGCTTTTTGCAATGGATAGATGGGGTGAAGATTTTTAAAAGAATCTCACTTTTATTTTTTGTAAAGAACGTGCGCTTGGCGCGCGGCGTATTGCGCCGACATTAAATGCGCACAATTTAATGGCGACGTAGCTTAGTTGGTCTATAGCGGCCGGTTCATACCCGGCAGGTCGGCGGTTCGAATCCACCCGTCGCTACCAACACAACAAAAACCGCATAAACGGTTTACATAACTGAGCGGAAGAACTCCGCAAAGTAACATGGCCCCATGGTCAAGCGGCCTAAGACATCGCCCTTTCACGGCGGTAACCCGGGTTCGAGTCCCGGTGGGGTCACCAAACAAGTTAAAGGCGAACCCGTTTCCATTAGGAGACGGATTCGCCTTTAACGTATGGTTCAGATAGATTATGAGGTTCAACTAATGATTAACTATCCTAAGGCCACAGAGATACAGCAATCTATCTTTATTGGGACATGGGATGATAAAATTCCAGTATATCATGTTCCATCAATGCATGCGCTAAATCAGCTGATTGGCTATATGAAGCATATTAATTCTCTTAATGGTACGGTTTTATATCGCGGACAATGTGAGCTATATAGAACAGTGTCTCCCTGCATATTACGCGATTCGGAATTGAAAGACAAGAATTCAGGTCAGCTTGAAAAGGTAATTGATGCCTTTCTAAAAGATAAAGATATTATGAAGCTGCTCGGGTTTCGCAAATCTCAGCTTAACGGATGGCTATTATACGAAAAATGTATTGTTGAAGCAGTATTGCAACATTATGGCGCAAAAACATTTTGTGTGGATTTTGTTGATAACCATTGGACAGCGCTTTGGTTTGGTTTATATAGATGGGATAGTGATAATAATAAATATGTAGAGCGAGACATTTGGGAACAAGATACTGGAACAGAATATATCAAGAGAGATATCGAATCTCAAAAGAAGACTCTACCAAAACAACCAGACCCAAACTCTGTTACGCTAACAAAAAATTATATACAAGAATTAACTCAAATTGCAGCGTCTACCCAACAAGACTTTAATGCATTATATAATAATGCATTAAAGCGACTATATGGGAAAGAGTTGTCTTCTTGGAATCAAAAATACCAAAAAATTAGTGAATATAATAATGCATATGAGGAAACTATAAACAAACTAGAACAAGAAGCTCATCTGTATCTTTTCTTGTATGTTGCGGAAACGAATGCAGATAATATTGGAGGACTCTATCTAGGAGATAATACTTATACTATTGACTTAAGAAAAGCCCTGCCATCCGTTTTTTTAAGACCATCGTCACAACACGGATGGATCGTACGAGGTCGTTCAGAGGAGTTTGATTTTAATTCTAGAATCTGTTGTGTTATTCGCATTAATGTGAGTTTAGTGAAAACTTTACTTGGGAATGGCAAATTATTAAGTCAAGAAAATTTTTTCCCTAATGAAAAAGTTGATCAAGGGTACAAGAGATTACTTGAAAGACAGCTTGATGTTGATATCAAATCAAAATATAAGCGTATAATTCCAGCGGGAATGATTAGACGTTTTTAATGTTTAATATTTGTTGAGGATTAAAAAACGGCGGGGGCTTCGTATGAAGCACCCGCCGCTGCCGTTGATCAAGGTTTATGAGTTTCGGCGCAACCTGATGATCCGATAAATAGACTTATATCCCGCAGCGCATTCAAGCGGCGGCTTCTTACCGTATTTTTTTCACGGTCATCCGAATCGGATATTCTTACTTGCGATTTGGCTGTAAAGCGCGTTCTGCCTGCCACTTTTCAAAGGCCCGTTGGTTTTCCTCGTCCGCCATATAGGCGCGGATCGCGGGCAGCAGAAACCGCGCGAGCGAGTCAAGCTCGCAGTTTGAAGTGCCTGTCGTTTTGTTTCTTCTCGTCATTCCCCGTTGTTATGTAATTTGCTCGATAGCCTTTCTCCTTTTATTCGGTTATTCAGTTTTTACTTGCCTCCGCGGTCGTTGCCGTGTGGCTTGAGCGATGGGGCGGTTTTCTTTGCACGCGACTTGTTTAAGAGAGCGTTGAACTCTTTCGGATAGGTGGCGAGCATATCGCTTACCATTCCGAACGCCTGTTCCTTGCCTTTGGCTCGGCGTTCGGCTTTCTGCAACTGCTCGAACAGGTCGCTTCGATCGCGGTCGGAGATAGCCTTCGATTGCCGCAAGGCGGCGTTCTCCGTGCGAAGAGCGGATAGTTCTTCCTCGGCTTGCCGCTTTCGCTTCGGCGTGGGCTTGCAGCGCTCCGCCTCGATACTCTGCACGATGCCGTCCAAATACTCCTGCGCTTGTTGTTTTGTTTTCTCCGCCGCCTGTTCCGCACTTGCCACAATGCCGTCCGCGTGAATTTGCGCAATTTTCACTTTGCGCTCCGCGTTATGGTCGGCTTCGGCAATGATGTCGCTTGCTTGCCCGCGTGCCTGCTCGACGATCTTCTTCGCCTTGAATTCCGCCGTGTCAAGGTGTTTTGCCTGACTTCCTTCTTTGCCGCGCTGCAAATTCCATTTC
>DVMA01000069.1 GCA_018715195.1 Candidatus Coproplasma excrementavium
ATTGTGTGAGACACTTCATATCGAAATTCCAAATGAGTATAGATAACTGCAAATAACAGTTTGTAGGGGAGTTCTGATACTCCCCTATAAAAATGGCTATTTATCAACTGTTTGTTGTGACATAGCCAAAAATTATTATGAGAAAAGTATCTTCCATTATCTATATCGCAGTGATTGTGGTCATGATTGCCGCGATGGGCATCACCGCGCTGACCTTTTCCTCATCTGAAGCAAACCGCAATGTGGACAATGACTACTATATAACGGAATACAACGTAAGTTATACCCACATCGGCGACAGAACGTTCGATGTTGAGGAAAACATAACCGCCGTATTCCGCGTATACCAGAAACACGGCATCATACGCGACCTTGCTGCAAACAGCGGCGAGGTTTACAGCGATGTCAATGTGCTGAACGCCTCTTTCGACGTTAAGATGGAGGACATAAACTTTGTAAGCATATACATCGGCGACGAGGACACCACTCTTGCCATAAACAAGCCCTATACTTATTCCATAAGATATAAGTTCAAAGTGCCCGAAGGGAAAAACCGCGACGAATTTGCAATCAACGTGCTCGGCGGGGGATGGGCTACGAGCATTGCAGATTTTTCCTGCACGATAAGCTACCCCTCCTCTCCCGAAAAAATTAACCTTGCGAGCGACAATGCGAGCGGTACGCAGGACGGCAGGACATACTCGGTGACGGCGCAGAACGTAAAGCCGTTCCAGGCTATTACCGTATACGCAACGTTTAACGGCGGCACGCTTGCCGCCTTTGCGCCCGAAACCGCAGAAATTATTGCCGTGGTTGTTGCCTTTGTGGCGCTGGCAATAATTGTTGCGCTATGCCTTGTCATACCGAAAAAAACTCCCGTTGCTACAGTGAACTTTTACCCGCCCGAAGGTATGGACCCGCTGTATGCGGGCACGCTTATAGACGGTACCGCTCACAACGAGGACGTGACCTCACTTTTGTACTACTGGGCAGACCTGGGCTGCATAAACATAGATTTTTCCGACGAAAAAGACCCTCTCATCATTCTGAAAAAGGGTTTGCCCGATGGCACGCCCGAATATCAGCACATTCTGTTCAACAAGATTTTTGAAAACCGCGTTGAAGTAAACGTTTCGGCATTGTCGAACACTCTGGCCGTCACGGCGCAGGAAGTAAAGGCGCAGGCCGCCGCGTGCACCCCCGCACCATTCTCTGCAAAATCGCGCTACGGAGCGATAGCCGCCACTGTGATAGCGGCAATAATTTACGTTGCCACGCTGATAGGGCGCGCGCTCAATGTGGGAATATTTTTCCCGCTGGCTTTCATAGCCGTACTCGCCCCCGCGTGCATTTACATTACGGGCGACTTTGCGGCACGCAACAGACTTAAATTTTCAAAGAAAAAGCGTACTCTGCTGTTCGCGGCGCAGATTGCCGAAACGGCTGCCTTTTCAATTGCCGCATTCTTTATAGTGCCGCAGACTTTCCTGCTAAATTATATCGACCTTCTGCTTGCCCTGGCCTGCTGCGGCATAGCCGTTGCCGCACCCTACCTTTTAAGGTACGACCATTTCTATTGCGAAAGCGTAGGTCCGCTGCTCGGATTCAGAAACTTTATCGAAGTAGCCGAAAAAGACCGACTGGAAAAAATGATTGACGAAAACCCCGCTTACTACTACAAAGTACTGCCATACGCGCAGGTTATGGGCGTTTCGGACGTGTGGGAGAGCAAGTTCAAAGGAATTGACCTTCAGCCTCCCGCCTGGGCCAGCGGTTATAACTATACCTTATTCGACTACATGCTGTTCACAGCGCTTATGCGCAACACCTGGCGCGGAGTATCCAAAGCGTTTGTTCCCCCTCCCTCACGCTCGGGAAGAAGCGGCGGCGGCGGATTCCGCATAGGCGGAGGTTTCGGCGGCGGTGGCGGACGAAGCTGGTAAAAAATACGACTTTGCAACCTTTGAAAAATTAAGTATGGCACATAAAGTTAAAGGCAGGGCGACGCCCTGCCTTTGATGTTATAAAAAAGACCCTGCAAAAAGCAGAGCCTTTGAGATACTTAAAAATATCCGCCTGTGCCGTGATATGAAAAAGTATTAACCCGGTTCTCCCAGGTGGGTGCGGCGAAGCGAAACCTCGGACTTTCCGAAAAATTTTCAGACCTTGCCTATTTCCGCGAACAACCGCTCCCTAAAAAAAGTTCAGTGGATTACGAATTTCCCATACCACGAACACCGCAGACAGTGGTGCCAGGGCTTTCATTCCCTTGGTAATAATATTATACCATCTTGCTTTGCCGATTGCAATTGTATTTAAGGAAATTCAGGCACATTTAATTTTGGTAAAATTTTATTTTTAAGGAATAATTTTCATATTTTACCGCGTATGAGGCATAAAAAACGGCTAATTGAAAGAAGGTTGAATAAACTGCAAATATTGCTTGATTTTTAACGCAAAAAGCCGTAAAATTGTTAGGAACAACTTATTCAATATTTTTTACGAGGTATGATATGGAATACATGACAGGCGCTTTGAACGACGGCACCACCCCCTATTCCCGCTTTAAGGAAAACGAGGGCAAGGTGATTTCTATAAAGGGCGCCATTCACAACATAAGGGACATGAGCGACTTTGCGTTCATTATCCTGCGCACCGCGCGCGAACTTATTCAGTGCGTATATTCGCCCGAATTTTCTGACTACCGCATGGCCGATAACGTGGTTGAACAGGCCTCCGCTAAAATTACCGGCAAGGTAGTAAAAAGCCAGACCCGCGACGGCAGCGAACGTTTTGAAATTCAGATTCACAACATAGAGATTCTTTCCACCCCCGCGGCCATCCCTCCCGTAGTTATCTCCAAAAAGAAAGTAAACTGCGATTTGAACGTTGACCTCGACTTCCGCCCCGTAACGCTGAGAAACCCCTCCGAACGCGCGGTATTCAAAATTCAGGAAGGAATTCAGCGCGGTTTCCGCGAGCACCTCATGAACAACGGCTTCACCGAAATTCATACCCCCAAAATCAACTTTGCTGGCGCCGAGGGCGGCACTAACGTGTTCAAACTTGATTACTTCGGCAAGACCGTATTCCTTGCGCAGAGCCCCCAGCTCTACAAGCAGGCGCTCGTGCCCGTATACGAAAGAGTGTTTGAAATAGCGCCCGTGTTCCGCGCAGAACACCACGACACCAGCAGACACCTCAACGAATACATCTCCATGGACTTCGAAATGGGCTTCATCGACAGCTTCACCGACATTATGGAGATGGAAACGGGCGTGCTTAAATATATAATGGACCTGCTCAAGCGCGAGTACGCTCCTGAAATCGAACTTCTGAAAGTGGAAATTCCCGAAGTGGACAAAATTCCCTGCATTCGCTTTAAGGATGCAAAGGAACTTTGCGTAAAGAAACTTAAGAACATAACCGACATGAAGGACTTTGAACCCGAAGAAGAGGCCTTCCTCGGCAAGTGGGCAAAACAGCAGTACGGCAGCGACTTTCTGTTCGTTACGCACTACCTCTCCAAAAAGCGCCCCTTCTATACGATGGATGACCCCGAAGACCCCGAAGTCACCCTTTCATTCGACCTTCTGTTCCGCGGCATAGAGATAACCAGCGGCGGCCAGCGTATACACGACTACAACATGCAGGTTGAAAAGATGAAACGCCTCGGCATGAACCCCGAAGAGTTTGAAACTTACCTTATGCTGCACAAGTACGGCGCACCCCCTCACGGCGGTCTCGGCCTCGGTCTTGAAAGGCTTACGATGCACCTTCTCGGATTCAAGAACGTGCGCTATGCCGCAATGTTCCCCCGCGACATCAACCGCGTTACCCCTTAACTTTTGTGAATATAAAAATGCCGCGGTGCTTTTCAGGCACCGCGGCGTATTTTTTTACCTTATGAAGTTTGTCTTTTCCTTGGGAATGATGACGGGCTTTTCAAGCTGCGTACCCTTTACTGAGGCAAGCAGTTTTAAAAGCCAGGCCATATTGGAACCGAGCGCGCGCATTACCGAAACGCCCTCCTTGTCCTGCATAACCTCTTCGGGAGTGTTGCCGTGAACCATATTCCAGTAGGTTGAAGGCACGGCTATCATATTGTTTATGCCGATGTATTTGTTGAGCACGTCGTATGACGCGGTAGTGCCCGCGCGGCGCGCAGAAACTATGCAGGCGGCGGGTTTGAACTGCATATATTTGCCCGCAGAATAGAAAATTCTGTCCAGAGCGGCTATCGTTGCGCCGTTGGGCGAGGCATAGTGCACGGGTGCGCCGAATATGTAGCCATCGGCCGATTTTAACTTATCTGCGATATCCGCAACGCCGTCGTCGCCGAATACGCACCTGTCCTTGCCGCTCCTCTTGCAGCCGCCGCAACCTATGCAGCCGCGTACGGGGCCGTTGCCCAGCCAGATTATTTCGCTTTCTATACCCTGGTTTTTGAGTTCTTCAGCAATGATTTGCATAGCCGTATTTGTGCAACCGTTTTTATGAGGGCTGCCGTTAAGCATCAAAACTTTCATATATCCATCCTTTACACCTTAAAAGCGTTGTGCAGTTTTTTACCCTGCCCATTTATTTTCGTTTTTCAGTTTACTCTGCAAATATAAATTTGTCAACATCAAAATTTGTTTTTTGCAGGCGATGTCCGCTTTGATAATTTTTAAATACAAGATTATTTCACTGCATTATGCGCCGTCCGCATTGTAATGAGCAGGTCAAAATAAAAAAGAACGGAAACTTTCCGCGATAACCGCGCGAAATCTGCCGTTCTTTTTTCGTTGTTGTTTATTGCGACTTTTCCGCCGCTTTTTAATAACAATGATTCCCTTTTGGGTTACCTTATAATAACACAGTCAATGAAAGATGTCAAGCACTTTTTAAATTTTTGTGTATTTTGTACAAAAATTGATTAATTTTACCAGCTATTGCCATTAAAAAAATCGTACACCAACTGAAGCCGCAGGATTGAACACAGAACAAATAAATTTAAAAAGGCGACCGAAAGGCCGCCTTTTGCTGTACATCAATTATTTTTTATAGAGGAAACGGTGGCAATTTTCGCACTCAACCACTGTTCCCGCGGAGATTGCCTCCTT